>NZ_JBHSQO010000003.1:59723-320343 GCF_042658445.1 Saccharothrix lopnurensis
GGTGGTGGGCCGGGTGGGGGGGGGGGTGGCCGCGGTGGGCGCCGGAGCAGCGGCACCCACCGCGGGTCACCGGATCAGCCCCTGGTGCAAGGCTGACCGTTCACCCGGAAGTCGGTCGGTTCGCCCGAACCCGACCCCGAGGAGTTGAACCCGACCTGCGTCGAGCCGCCGTTGGCGAGGTTGCCGTTCCACTGGAGGTTCGTCGCCGTCGCCGCCTGGCCGGACTGCGACCAGGTCGCCGACCAGCCCTGCGAGATCCGCTGGGTGCCCGGCAGGGTGAACTCCAGCTTCCAGCCGGTCCACGCCTGGCCGCTGGCGTTGGCGATGGTGATGTTCGCCGACATGCCGCCGCTCCACGACGTCGCCCGCCAGGTGATCTTGCAGGACCCGGCCGGGGTGTCGGTGGCCTTGGTCCGCACGGTCGTGGCGACCGACTGCGACTTCAGCCCGGCCCCGTTCTTGGCCACCACCGCCAGGTGGTAGGCGGTGTCGGGGGTCAGGCCGGTGAGCGTCGCCGACGGGCTGGTGACCGTGGTCAGCACCCGCTGGGTGGTGCCCTCGACCGACACCACGTCGTACCCGGCGACGCCGCTCTCGGCGTCGGTGGACGCGGTCCACGTCAGCTTCGCGCCGGTGGTGGTGATGTCCGACGCGGACGGCGCGCCGGGCTGCGACGGGGCGGTCGTGTCGACCGGCGGGGCCGTGGTGACCTTCTCCGCCGCCCAGTTCGCCACCCACGCGAACGCCGAGTTCCAGTTGACCGTGACCTCGTTGACCGAGTACGCCTCGATGTGGTCGACGAAGCACTTCTGCGGCGCGCAGCCCTGGAGCAGGCGGGCCGCGATCGGGTCCTGGAGGGCGCTGTTCGGACCACCGGAGAGCGCGCCGGGCGGCGCGGTCGGCAGCTCGGGGTCGAGCTGGTTGGCCCAGTGCCGGTGGTGGACGTTCTTCACCGGCTGCTCGCCGTAACCGGTGACGTAGGAGTACGACAGCGGGTTGCGGCCCAGGAAGTAGTGCAGCGCCTGGAACACGCCCTCGCGGTACTTGGCCTGGCCGGTGAAGTCGTGCGCCAGCGCGAGCACGGCCGTGTTGTTGGCGATCAGGCCGCCCGAGCCCCAGTCGTACTCGCCGGTGCGCGTCTTGTACGGCGCCGGGTAGCCCTGGCTCGCCATCTGGGTCAGGTGCTTGTCCGCGATCGCGACGAACGCGTTCTTGATCGCGGTCACGTCGGAGGCCGGCAGGCCGTTGGGCACCAGGGCCAGCGTGATGTCGCCCAGCGGGCCGGTGGCGCCCCAGTCGAAGCCGCGGTCGTCCAGGCTCGCGGCCCGGTAGTGCGGCGACGAGGTCAGGTCGGACCGGTAGGTCGACTCGCCGGTGGTGGTGAACAGCTCCGCCGCGGCCCAGTAGAACTCGTCGGTCACGGTCGGGTCGCTGTAGGAGCCGCCGCCGGTGCCGTCGTTCGGGTCGGCGATCTTGTTCGGGTTCGCCTTGGCCGCCGCGTACGCCTTCACGGCCGCCGCCTGCGCCTTGGCCGAGAACGTCGGGTCGATCGTCTTCCAGATGCGGGCGGCCTGGGCGGCCACCGCGGCCGTGTTCAGCGTCGCGGCGGTGCTGGTGTCCGACAGGCGCCGCGGCTGCGGGTCCTCGTGCGGCAGCAGGGGCAGGCCGGTCCAGTTCACGTCGTGGATCTTGTGGTGGACCATCCCGTTGGGCGCCTGCATCTTCAGCAGGAACTCGACCTCCCAGCGGGCCTCGTCCAGGATGTCGGGCACGCCGTTGGCGCCCTCCGGGATGCGCAGCTTGCCGTCGCCCAGGGCGGCGGCGTCGCCGATCAGCTTCGCGCGCTCGTAGGTGTTGAGCACCTGCCACGCCGAGATGCCGCCGTTGACGACGTACTTGCCGTGGTCGCCCGCGTCGTACCAGCCGCCGCGCACGTCCAGGTTGTAACCGCAGCTCAGGGTGGCCAGGCAGGGCACGTTGTTGTCGCCCTGGTTCGGCGCCACGTTGAGGTGGCCGGCCGGGCGGGCGTACGTCTCGCCGACGTACTGCGCCTGGATCTCGATGCCGCTGCGGTTGTGGTAGAAGTACGCCAGCGAGTCGTAGCGCAGCTTCGAGAACGCGGTCGTGCCGATGTCGAACGGGAAGCTGGTCTCCGTGCCGACGGTCAGCGCGTAACCGGTGCCCGGGGTGTTGAACGACGAGAAGTCGATCAGGTGCACCCGGTCGCCGGACGCCGCGTCCAGGCCCTTCGGGGTGGTCTGACCGGTGGCCACGGTGGCGCCCGCGGCGTTCTTCAGCGCCCACGTCTGGGCCGCGGTGGCGTCGGAGGTCAGCGTGGCGTGCTTGGTCAGGCCCGGCACGTACGCGACCTGGTCGACGTTGATCTTCTTCGCCGGCTCGTTCACGTCGCCGCCCGGCGGCTTCACGCCGCCGACCAGGGAGACGTTGTCCACGCAGACCGTGTTGGCCGCGGCCTGCCCGCCGAGCTGGAACGACGCCTGGCCGTTGCCCGCGTCGGGGAAGTCCAGCTCCGGGGTGAACGTGAAGCTGAACGACTGCTTGGTGGTCGTCAGCTGCACGGTGTGGGCGGCGATGCCGCGGTACGGGCTGACCGCCTCACCGAGGTTCGCCGTGATCGGCTGGGGGCTCGCGGCCCAGGCGTCGAACTTCATCGTGTACGACTGGCCGGCCTCGAACGGCACGCCGTTCTGGCCGATCAGCGCGTCCCACGGGTTCGCCGTGCCACCGGGGACGGTCGCGCACAGCTCGCCGTTGACGACCCGGTTGCCGACCCCGGTGCCCGCCCACCACGGGTCGGCGCCGGCGCTGAAGTTCCCGTTGATCAGGCGCTCGTAGTCCGCGGCGTAGGCCGTACCGGACGCCAACGCGCCGCTCACCGCCACTAGGGCGAGGGCCGCGGTGGTCCGACGGCGCCACCGGGGAGAAGGAAGCGATCTCATGGACTTGGGTCTCCTCCGTCTGCTCTGACGGTTGACGACGCTTCTGGGAGCGCTCCCTGGGAGCGCTCCCAGAGACTCTAGGGTGAGCCCTCGCACATTCACAAGACTGAATTTGACCCCTGGTCAACCCGGCGTCACGCACCGTGCCGGCCGGTGCGGCAGGTCCGGGCGCCGGTTCCCGCCCGTGGCGGGGGCGCGGCGCGCGCCGGGCTCCTCCCCGCTCCGGGGGAGGGTCGGGTGGGCCGATCGGGCGCACCCGGGGTGATCCGGTCGGGGTGTTCCCCCGGGGACGGGTGACCGGCCGGCGCGGGACCACCGCGGCGCCGGCCGGTCGTGGTGGAGGGGCCGGTCAGACCATCCCGGCGTAGCCGCCCTTGACGAAGTGCTGGGCCATCGTGGCGTAGACCGCTGGGTCCTCGGGGGCCCACGTGCCCAGGCCGTCCACGTAGCGGTTCAACATGCAGAACGCGGCGGCGATGAGCACGGTGTCGTGCACCTCCAGGTCGCTCGCGCCCTCCTCCTTCGCCTTGGCGACCAGCTCCGGCGTCACCGCCCGCCCGCTCTCGGCCACCGCCGCCGCGATGTCCAGCAGCGCGTTGAGCTTCGCGGACCGCACGTGGTCGGCGGGCAGCTGGGCGGCGGCGAACGCGGCGTGGGACGAGGCGCAGAAGTTGCAGCTGTTGAGCTCGGACACGTGGGTGGCGATCAGCTCGCGCTCGCCCCGGGACAGGTCGCTGGGTCCGCGCAGCAGGACCTCGGCCAGCTCGCCGAGCGGCCGGGCGGTGTCGGGCCGGTAGGCCAGCAGCCCGCCGATGCCGGGCAGGTCGTTGTTCAACTCGATGTGCGCCATGCACCCCAGTGTTGTGATCGACGACGGGGCCGGCGACCGTCGAACGGGTCAAACCACCCGGCCTGGCCCGTACCGGGCGTAGTCGCGGGTGACGCGTCGTCCGCGGGGGGTGTGCGGACCGCGCGGCCGGGAAGTCCGCCGGGACCCGGGCCGGCGACCCGCGTCAGGCGCGCGCCGCCCGCGCGTACACCGCCGGGGTGATGCCGTAGCAGCGGCGGAACCACCGGGTCAGGTGCGCCTGGTCGGCGAACCCCGTGGCCGCCGCCACCCCGGCCGGCGGCACGCCCGCCGACAGCAGGGCACGGGCCTCGCGCAGCCGGCGCTGGCGCTGGTGGTCGCTGGGTGACAGCCCGTACCGCGAGCGGAACGCCCGGTAGAGCGCGAACCGGCTCAGCCCGGTCGCCCCCGTCAGCGCCTCGACCGGCACGTCCTCCGCCCAGTGCGCCTCCAGCAGGTCCCGGGCCGGGCCGGGGTCGCCGTCGGGGCCCGACCGGGGGCGCGGCGGCATCACGTGCGCCGCCATCGCGTGCACGGTCCGCACCAGCTGCTCGTCGCGGGCGAGCGCGGTGCCCTCGCGCAGGGCGGTGTGCAGGTCGCGCAGGGCGTCGGCGAGGGCGGGCGCGTGGCGCACCGGGTCGCGGAACAGCGGCGCCCGGGGCAGCAGGTCCGCGACCAGCTCCGGTCCGATGTGGATGATCCGGTAGGTGAAGCCGTCCTCGGTGGCGGGGTAGCCGTCGTGGACCTCGTCCGGGTTGAACGCGACCACGGTGCCCGCCGGGCTGGTGTGCGCCCCGCCCCGGCACCGGAACGACTGCGCGCCCTCCTCGGTCACGCCGAACGAGTAGGCGTCGTGGCTGTGCCGGTGGTAGCGGTGCGAGGTGAAGTGCGCGTGCATCGCCTCCACGGGGCGGTCCGCCGCCCGCCAGTAACGGGTCCACTGCACGCCCCCATTAGACCGCGTCCGTCCCCGGACAGACCGCCGGACAAACGTAGAAAATGCTCAGGTTTCACCTTGACTGGTGTAGACCATTTCCGGTTGAGTGACCGTCAGTCACGTCCAGGGCGCTCAACGTCGAAATGAGTGATCACGTGTCGAGATTCCGCGTACTGGCGGCCGCAGTCGCCTTCGTCGTCGGGGCGGCACTGACCGTCTTCGTCGCCAACACCGCCTCCGCGGCGGCCTGTGCCTCCGCGTGGAGCCCGTCCGCCGTCTACACCGGCGGCATGACGGCCTCGCACAGCGGCCGCAACTGGCGGGCCCAGTGGTGGACCCAGAACGAGGCGCCCGGTTCGGCCGCGGTCTGGGCCGACCAGGGCACCTGCGGCGGCGGCACGACCCCGCCGCCGGCCTGCACGCACCCGAACTGGGTGCAGGGCCAGTTCTACGCCGCGGGCAGCATCGTCCGGTACACCAACGGCCTCTACTACATCGCCGAGCACGACAACCCGGGCTACGACCCCACCATCAGCACCTGGTACTGGGAGCCCTACACCTGCTCCGGCGGCCCGACCACCACGACCAGCACGCCCGCACCCGGCGGCTTCGTGGTGAGCGAGGCGCAGTTCAACCAGATGTTCCCGAGCCGGAACCCCTTCTACACCTACGCCGGCCTGACCGCGGCGCTGAGCGCGTACCCTGGTTTCGCCAAGACCGGCAGCGACACCGTCCGCCGGCAGGAGGCCGCGGCGTTCCTCGCCAACGCCAACCACGAGACCGGCGGCCTGGTGCACGTCGTCGAGCAGAACCAGGCCAACTACCCCCACTACTGCGACCCCGGCCAGCCCTACGGCTGCCCCGCCGGCCAGGCCGCGTACTACGGCCGCGGCCCGATCCAGCTCAGCTGGAACTTCAACTACAAGGCCGCGGGCGACGCGCTGGGCCTCCCGCTGCTGACCAACCCGTGGCTGGTCCAGAACGACGCCTCGGTCGCCTGGAAGACCGCCCTCTGGTACTGGAACACCCAGAACGGTCCGGGCACCATGACCCCGCACAACGCGATGGTCAACGGCTACGGCTTCGGTGAGACCATCCGCAGCATCAACGGCTCCCTGGAGTGCGGCGGGCGCAACCCGGCGCAGGTCCAGAGCCGGATCAACGCCTACCAGCGGTTCGTGGGCGTCCTCGGCGTGCCGGCGGGCAACAACCTGTCCTGCTGAGCGCCGTCCGGGAGGGGTCGCGCCCGCGCGGCCCCTCCTACCGGGCCAGGTGCGCGAGCACGGCCCAGCCGAACGACCCCGGCGACGCCTCCCACGGCACGTGGCCCGCGCCGGGCAGCACGACCCGCGCCACGTCCGGCAGCGCGTCGGCCAGCACGTCCGCCGGCGCGCTGCCGGGCCCGGCAGCTCCCCGACCAGGGGCGCCGTCCACCGCGCCGCCCACCGCGCCGGCTGCCGTGCCGTCCACGAGCAGCGTCGGCACGGCCAAGCCGCGGCACCCGGCGGGCGCCTCGCGCGGGCCGGTCGCCGAGACCGCGACGAGCGACGACACCAGCTCCGGGTTGGCCAGCGCGTAGCGCAGCGCCACCTCCGCGCCGCCCGCGTGGCCCAGCAGCGCGAAGCGGGACAGCCCGAGGTGGGCGCGCAGGGCCTCCAGGTCGGCGAGGGAGCCGGACTCCCGCTGCTCCCAGCGGATCACGCGCACCCGGACGGCCAGCAGCCCGGCCAGCGCGTCGAACCCGCCCCACCACCCGCTGCCGCCGTGGCACAGCACCAGCGGCTCGCCGGCGCCCAGCTCGACCGCGCGCACCACGTGACCGCCGTTCGCGATGACCTCGTGCTCCTCCATGCCCGCCAGTGTCAGCCAACCGCGCGGCGGATCACACCCGCGGTGCCGATCGGGCGGTGGCGCGCCCGCGCGCCGGTGACCGACCGCTCGGCGTTCGCGCGGTCGACCCCGTTCCGCCCGGCTCCGCGCGACAGCGCCTCGCGCGCCGCGACCGGGCCGGCGTACCGCGTTCCGGGATGTCCGTTCACAGTCGGGGGTACGGGTGGCTGGACCAGTCGGTTCACTCCCTTGACCCGGATGTCGTTCCCGATTATGGTCTAGACCACGTTGCGGTGCGTCATCCCCTCCTGACGCGCCGCATGATCCGGCCGCCGCGGACAACGGACCCTGCACCGGAGACCTCCCTGGGTCTCCTGCGAAGGAGCTGGACACATGAGCTTGAAACGCAAGCTGGCCGCGGTTCTCGCGGGCACCGCCGTCGCACCCCTGCTGGTCGTCGTGTCGGCGGGCACCGCGAGCGCCCACGGCTACATCTCCTCGCCGCCCAGTCGGCAGGCGATGTGCGCCCAGGGCCGCATCTCCAACTGCGGCCCCATCGTCTACGAGCCCCAGAGCGTCGAAGGCGCCAAGGGGCAGCAGAACTGCCACGGTGGCGTGGGCTCGTTCGCGCAGCTCAACGACGACAGCCGCCCGTGGCCGACCACGAGCGTGGGCAACAACGTGACGTTCAACTGGACGCTCACCGCCCGCCACTCCACCACCACCTGGCAGTACTTCGTGGGCGGCAGCAAGATCGCCGAGTTCAACGACGGCGGTCGCCAGCCCGCGGCCAGCGTGTCGCACAACGTGAACCTGGGCGGCCGCACCGGTCGGGTCAAGCTGCTGGCCGTGTGGAACATCGCCGACACGCCCATGGCGTTCTACTCCTGCGTCGACCTCCAGGTCGGGTCCGGTGGCGGCAACCCGCCGACCACCACCACGCCCAACCCGCCGACCACGACCACCACGCGGCCGCCGACGACCACGCAGCCGCCGGTGGGCGGCACGTGGGCGCCCAACACCGCGTACTCGGTCGGCTCGCAGGTGACCTACGGCGGCGTCTCGTACCGCTGCATCCAGCCGCACACCTCCCTCGTGGGCTGGGAGCCGCCGAACACCGCGGCCCTCTGGCAGAGGGTCTGACGCGGTGACACACGCCCGCCCGCGCTGCCCTGTACGGCGCGGGCGGGCTTCCGGCTTCGAGGAGGACGACCTTGCGACGCCTCGCGACCCTGTTGGCCGGCCTGCTGGTGCTCACCGCCTGCGGCGGGGGCGACCCCACCCCGCAGGCGGCCCCGCCACCGACCGCGTCGACCGCGGCGGAGACCGCCGAGTTCAACGACACCGACGTGATGTTCCTGCACATGGCCGTGCCGCACCACCGCGCCGGCCTGGAGATCGTGCGCCTGGCCGAGGAGCGCGACATCCGGCCGGACGTCAAGACCCTGGCCTCCGCCATCAAGGTCACCCAGCTGTCCGAAGTGGACTCGATGACCCAGTGGCTGGCGGACTGGGGTCAGCCCGAGTCCGCGGGTGACACCCCCGAGCTGCACGCCGGCCACGGCGGCGACCACTCGACCAGCCCGGAGGCCATCGCCGAACTGGCGGCCACCCCCGCCGCCGACTTCGAGACGGCGTTCCTGAACCTGCTCATCGGCCACCAGCACAACGCGGTCGAGATCGCGAAGCTGGAGCGCGAGGGCGGGGCCAACCCGCAGGCCAAGGAGCTGGCGAACCGGATCTTCGAGTCGCGCACGGCCCAGATCGCCCAGCTGCTCGGCTACCTGGGCTAGAGCTCCAGCCGCAGGGTGCTGGCGAAGCGCCGGTGCTCACCGGTCACCGGATCGGTGAACTCCAGCGCCTTCGCCAGCAACTGGAGCGGGTCGGTGAAGTCGTCCAGCGGCTTGTCCCGCAGCACGGGGTAGAAGTCGTCGTTGCGGATCGGCACGCCCAGCGACGCCATGTGCAGCCGCAGTTGGTGCGTGCGCCCGGTGGCGGGCACCAGCCGGTACCGGCCCCACCCGCCGCGGTGCTCGACCAGCTCCACGTGCGTCTCGGCGTTGACCGGGCCCTCGACCTCCTGCGCCGTGATCACGCCCTTGACCTTGACGATCCGGCTGGTCACCCGGCGGGGCAGCGCCAGGTCCGGCCGGTGCGGCGCGATCGCCTCGTACTCCTTGCGCACCAGGCGGTCCTTGAACAGCAGCTGGTACCGGCCGCGCAGCCGCGGGTCCACCACGAACATGATCAGCCCCGCGGTGACCCGGTCCAGCCGGTGGGCCGGGACCAGGTCCGGCAGGCCGAGGTCGCGGCGCAGCCGGACCAGGGCGGTCTCCACCACGTGCCTGCCGCGCGGGATGGTGGCCAGGAAGTGCGGCTTGTCGACCACCACGATCGCGTCGTCCCGGTGCACGACCCCGATCGCGAACGGCACCGGCGCCTCGTCGGGCAGGTCCCGGTGGAACCAGATCCAGGTGCCCGGGACGAACGGGGCGTCCGGCGCGACCGGCCCGTCCAGGCCGTGGACGCGCCCCTCGGCCAGCATCGCGTCGATCCGCTCGGGCTCGACCCGGTGCAGCCGCTCCACCAGGTGGTCTCGGACGGTCGCCCAGGGGCCCTCCGCGGGCAGCCGCAGGCGGGCGGGGTCGAGGCCGTGGCGCTGGGGGAGCGGTGGCCGGAGCTTGCGCCTCATCGGGCGGGCAGTCTACGCCCGCGCACCCCGCCCACCCGCCGGCCCTGCTCACCGCTCACCCCCACAGCACTGCGCGGGCACCGCCGCCCACGAGCGTGAAGTCCCCGATCACCAGCCCGGACCCCGTCACCCGCCCGGCGCCGCCCGCCACCGCCCCCGCCGGCGCGGGCAGCTCGACCGGTCCGCGCCGGCGGTCCCACCGGACCGGCCGGTCGACCGCGCCGCCCGCGCGCTCGCCGCCGCCCACCACCACGCCCCGGTCGTTGAGGTGCGCGGCGTGGCTGCGCCCGCCGCCCGGCAGGACGCCCAGGTCGGTGGCCCGCCCGTACCGGTCCCAGCGGGTGGCGCGCCCGTCGGCCTGGCCGACGACGACCCCGCGCGCGTCGACCGCCGTGGCGATGCCGCTCGCCGCGGACAGCGCGGTCACGCGACCCTCCCGGTCCCAGCGCACCGGGACGACCGAGTCCGCGCCGGCCGACTGCCCCACGGCGGTCCCGTCGTCCGCGACGGCCACCGCGTTGTGCGCCGCGCCGCCCAGGCCCTCCAGCACCGTGACCCGGCCGTCGCCGTCCCACCGCAGCGCGACCACGCCCGCCCCGGTGTACGCGCCGCCCACGACACCGCCCACGTCGTTGACCCCGTTGACCCAGCTGCCGAGCGTGCCGGGCGGCGTGGGCAGCTCGGTGACCCGGCCGTCCGGGTCCCAGCGCACGGCCCGCTGGCCACGTCCCCCGGTGTCGGAGACGCCCGCCACCGCGCCGTCGTCGCCGATCTCCTCGGCCCGGCTCGTGGTGGCGCCCGGCAGCGCGCCGAGGTCCCGCACCCGGCCGGCGGGGTCCCACAGGACGGCGCGCACGGTGCCCTCCGCGTCCTGCGCGTGGCCGACCACCGCGCCCCGCTCGTCGACCGCGTTCGCGGTGCCGACCGCGCCGCCCAGCGTGCCCAGGTCGGTGGGCGCGCCGGGGTGCGGTCCCAGCGCACGGCGCGGCGCGGCGACAGCGAACCCCGGGTGGGCGTTCACCACGATGCTCCCGCCCACCAGCGGTCCGGGGCCGGCGGCCGTCCGGCGGCCGGTCGCCGTCGGGTGGCCGCCTCGGTCGGCTGCCTCGGTCGGCTGCCGCCGGGCCGGTTGGCTGCCGCCGGTTGGCCGCGTCGCCTTGCCTCTGCCGGCCGGCCGCGTCGCCTTGCCTCTGTCAGCCGGCGCGCCGCCTCGCCGCCACCGGCCGGCCGCGTCAGCCGACGGCCGTCAGTCGGCCGCCGCGGTGAAGGTCACCTGGTAGCCCAGCGCGCCGAACATGCCGGTCAGCATCTTGCGGGTGTTCTCCTCCGCCCGCCCCGCCAACCCGGAGTCGCGGGCCGCGTCGGAGATCTTCTGCTCCGCGGCCACGTAGAACGGCTGCTGGTCCTGCGTCTCCACCAGGGAGCTGAGCCGGTCGAGCAGACCCCGCTCCTGGGCGAACACGTAGCACCGCTCCTGCACCAGGTTCGGCTTGTCCAGCACCGCCGGCGGCAGGGCCAGCTCGACGGTCTTGGCCTCCGGCGACACCGTGAACGACTCCTCGGCCAGCCCGCCGAAGTCGACGTAGGCGTTGACCGTGCCCGCGGCCACGAACAGGGTCCGCTGCCCGGCCAGCGCGGACGGCACGAAGCGCACGTCGTTCTCGATGTCCAGCACGACCTGGAAGTCGCCCGCCGCCGCGTGGTACTGGCTCAGGTCGCGCAGCGACTGCAACAACGCCGGCTGGCTCCGGTCGATGGTGTCCGTGCCGAAGCGCGGTACCACCACGAACACCGACACCAGGGCCGCGACCGCCACCAGCACCAGGCCCGCCACCACCACACCCATGCGCCGCTTCATGCCGCACGGGTACCCAGCGGGAGCTACCAGGGAACCCGCTTCCCGTCCCGGAAGAAGCCACCGGTGGGCCCGCCGTCGGGCAGCGTCGCCGCCCAGACCACGCTCGCCGCGCCGTGCTCGACCGGCCGCCCGCCGGGTCCGCCCATGTCGGTGGCCACCCACCCCGGGCACACCGCGTTGACCAGGATCCCGCGCAGCTCCGAGGCCAGCATCAGCGTCAACGCGTTCAGCGCGGCCTTCGACGTGCCGTAGGCGGGCGTGCCGCCGCCCATCGACGCCAGCGACGCGGCCTCGCTGGACACGTTCACCACGCGGGCGCGCCGCGAGGACCGCAGCAGCGGCAGCAGCGCCAGGACCGTCCGCCACGGTCCGTAGAAGTTGGTCTCCATGGCCTCGCGCACCACCCCCAGATCGGCCGAGGAGGCGTGCTGCCAAGGGTCGTAGTGGATGGCGGCGTTGTTGACCAACACGTCGACCCGGCCGTACCGCTCGCCCAGGTACCCGGCCAGCCGCGCGACGGACCCGTCGTCGGTCACGTCCAGCCGGTGGTGGTCCACCCCCAGCTGATCGGCGACCGCCGCGGCCCGCGCGGGGTCGCGCGCGGTGAGCACGACGTCGTGGTCCAGGTTGACCAGCTGGCGGCACACCTCCCGCCCGATGCCGCGGTTCCCGCCCGTCACGACCGCCACCGGCGTCTCGCCCATCCCGCCTCCGTTCGTCGGGGCGGATTCTCCGGCACACCCGGGCCGGGCGCACCCACGCCGGACCGACTCGGTCAAGTGCGGCGGTCGGGCCCGGTCGGGGTCGCGCGTCACAGGTCGTCCCACCACCAGGCGATGGTGGGCAGCGGCAACGGGTCCGGGTTGTCGTCGGCGGGTTCGTCGGCCCAGCCCGGGGCCACCAGGCCGCGGTAGCGGGGCACCCCGAAGGCCCAGTCGTTGTTGCCGCGGATGGCGTGGCCCAGGCAGTCGAGGTAGGTCCGCAGGGCCACGCTGGCGGGCCGGGCGGCGACGACCTCGCGCAGCCGCAGGAACCGGGTCAGCACCCGGTCCCGCAGCCGCACGGCCTCCGCCACGGCCCGGTCGGGCGGCAGGCGCCAGTGGTGGGCCAGCACGTTCACCAGGTTCTGGTCGGTGTGGTGCTCCCCGGCCTCCTTGTCGTAGGAGTGGAAGTCGTTGTCCCACGCCGCCACCGTGATCGCCATCTCGGTCAGCGCCCGCACGGCGGGGGAGTCCATCTCCGCGCCGGGCACCTCCGGGCCGTTGGCGATCTCCAGCAGCGCGATGGTCGGCGCGCCGCCGCAGGTCTGGAGGCGCATCGCGGCGTAGTCGTCGAGGGTGGGCACGTGGCCGCGGGCGCGGTTGGCGACCTGCCACGTCGTCGCGAACAGCCACGCGCGGTGGGCGTCGGTGAAGCGCCGCGCCTGCGTGGGGGTGCGCAGCTCGTACACGTCGCGCACGATGTCCTGGACGGCCCGCGCGTACCGGTCGTCCACCGCCCCGCTCCACGGCGCGTCCACCGCGCGCTGCACGCGCGCCGCCATGGGCGGGAACGCCACGGGGTCGTCGCTGAACCGGCCGCCGTCGCAGCGCCGGTCGTCGAAGAGGAAGCCCCAGTACACCCACCGCACCGCGAGCCGGAGCCCGTCGTAGTCGGCGCGGGGGGCGAGCCGCGCGTAGAAGTCGGCGCTGTTGGTGCGCAGCAGGCGCTCGCGGGCCTCACCGTCGGCGGCGAGGCCGATGCGGTCGACCCAGGCGAGGGCGTCGCGCTCGGCCTCGGCCGCGCGCGGGTGGACCGCCGCGGGCACCGGGCAGTAGAACGGGCGCAGGCTGATGGACGCCGGTGCGTCGACGGCGGACACGTGCCGCCGCCCCGGAGCACGTCGTTCGACCGCGCGGCCCGGACCGTCCGCACAGGACAGTGCGGTGGCCGCGTGGAGGTGGCGGAGGACGGCGTCGGTCATCGGTGGCTCCTGGTGCCGCGGGGAGGGGTTCCCGGAGAACCGGGACGAGGGGGAACGTGCCTCACCCCCCGGTGCGGTTCAAGCGAATCGACGCCTTTCACGCCAGAGGTCCACGCCGATCACACGGACGTGTGCGCACGATCCCGGGATTTCCGGGCAGGTGACGCTGCGCAGTGCCCGCGCGCCGTGCCTCCCACCGCACGGGGAGTTTTGCCGGGTGAAGCCGCTGGTGGGTATTCCGCGGTCGAACCCGAACGGCGACGGCGCGCCCGAGCGCGGTTGGTGGCCGGCCACGCGGCCCCCGCCCCCCGACTGCCCCCGACTCCCGCTGGCTCCCCCTCCGACTCCCGCTGGCTCCCGCCCCCGGTTCCCACCTCCCGATCGCCCCTCGGCTCCTCTCCGAACCTCAGGCCGACCGGTGGCCCTCCAGCGACAGGTGGTCCTCGACGGGGAAGGGCAGGTGGTCCGCGGCGGGCCGGTGCCGGTCGGGCGATTGCTCGGTCGTCGTGCACCACCCGCGCTCCTGGTGCCACCGCAGCACCGCACCGCGCTCGGTCACCATCCGCGCCTCGAACGGCTCACCCGGGTTGAGGTCGACCTCGACCCGGGCCACCACGACCCCGGCGTCCCGCAGGTGCTCGCGCACGGCGTCGAGGTAACGGGTCACGGTCACCGCGCTGCGAGAGCTCACCAGAAGCATCCGGTCACACCTTTCCGAGTCGTCACCTCCTCCATCGGCACGGCGCGAGCCGATCATCAGGGACCAAAGTCCCGATCCGGAGGGGACCGAAGGCCCGAACGGGCGACGGGCCGACCGGCCGAACCGGGTGGCGCGATCAGCCCTGAGGGGGTGGGTAGGGACGCCCCCTCGGGGGTAACTCCCCGTCATGCAGAGGGCTGACAACAGGCGACCGGACGGGGTGGACGACGCGACCGTCGAGGCGGTCGGGGCGTTGACCGAGGCGTTGGAGACCACGGAGCGGGCGCGGGGGCACCTGTTCTCTTTCCACCAGCTGACGGGCAAGGCGGACGCGGAGGCGCAGCGGGCCGTGGGGCTGCTGCGCGAGGCCGGGCACGACGAGCAGGCCGACCGCCTGGAGGCCGAGCTGATCGGGCGCAACGTGATCCACGGCCGGTGGACGTTCCAACTCGTCGAGGACTACGACGACGGCTACTACCGCGCGTTCCGCGAGTGTGAACGAGAGGTGCGCGACCAGCTGGCCGGCGGCGTCCGGCACCTGTACGAGTCCGAGCTCAAGGAGCGCAACACCACCCCCGGCCGGCCGGGCCACGAACTGAACCCCTGACCGCGAGTCGTACGTCCAGGCCCGTCGTGTCGTACGTCCAGGACCCTCGAATTCAGCGTTCAGGTACCCCCGAACGGGTGCCAACCCCGTCGCGAACGTTGAACTCGGGGGTCCTGAACGTACGACACGGTGGTCCTGGACGTACGACTCGCGCGTTCTGGAGGTACGACACGGGGGGTCTGGACGTACGACTCGCGGGTGGGTCAGGGGTGGGGGTGGGGGTGGTTCAGGAGGCGGCGGGAGCGCAGGGCGATCTCCAGGGTCAGGCGTTCCTCCGGGTCGGCCAGGCGGTCGCCCAGCAGTTCCTCCAGCTGGTGCATGCGGTAGCGGACGGTCTGGGGGTGCACGTCCAGGCGCGCGGCGATCTCGCCGATCCCGCCCTGCGTCTCCAGCCACGCCAGCAGCGTGGTCTCCAGCCGCTCCCGCTGCTTGACCGTCAGGCCGGCGAACGCGGCCAGGGCCCGTTCGCTGAGCCGACCCACCAGGAACTCGTCGGACAGCAGCGCCAGCGTGGCCAGGTGGTCGTCGCACCAGGTCAGCGGTGTGACCGGCAGGACGCCCCGCCGCACCAGGCCCAGCGCGCGCCGGGCGCACGCCAGTGACTGCCGGGCCTCGGCCAGCGGCACCGCCGGCCCCACCGCCGCCCGCCGCCCGCGCAGGTCCAGCCGCAGCCGTTCGGCCGGGTTGGCCACGACCAGGCAGGGCGTCGAGCTCTCCAGGTCCACCAGCACGTCGCGGCCCAGCGCCACCGGCGGCAGTTGGTGCTGGTCCTCGCGGTACTCCAGGGCCACCACGGCGACCCGTGCGGGCAGCGGCCAGTCCGTGGTCGCGGCGAGGTCCGCGACGGAGCGCGCCGACGCCGGCTGCTCGGCCAGCACCAGCTTGAGCAGCTGCCGACGCCTGCGCTCCAGCGCGCCGCCGGCGTTGGCCTGCGCCTCGGCGTACCCGGCGATGGCGACCCGGCACAGCTCGTCGACCCAGGCGAAGATCGCGTCACCGACCAGGAACAGCGTGTCGGTGGGCACGCCCAGCTCGCGCCCCCGCTCGCTCAGGTGCCGCCACACCACGCGCGCCCCGACCCGCACGGCGGTCTGGAGCGAGTCCATGGTGCGACCTTCGAGGTACTCGATCCGACCGCTGTAGCGCAGCACGGCCTCCCAGTCGCCCTGCGCCGCGTCGGGGTTGACGATGATGTCGAAGCACTTCGAGATGGCCATCTCGACCGCGCCGACCAGGACCTCGCGGAACTTGCCCTCCAGGGGCCGCGCGTACGCGGGCACCGCGCGGCGGATCTCCCGCACCGCGTCGCGCACCAGGACGCCGGCCAGCGGCGCCATCCGCTCGGCCAGCTCGGTCGGGACGCTCGCCCAGAGCTGCCGCGCCGCGCTGTACTCGCTCGCCGGGTGGACCGCCGGTCCGGTCGTCGTGCCCCCGGCGAACGTCCGCTGCCGCGCCAACCCGTTCAGTGAGATCGTCATGCTGCCGCCTCCGCATGCCGAAGCACCGCCTTGGGACTTCGCCCGATCGACAGTAAAATCAGCCGTCGAGGGGTGTCAAACGCTCTTTTCGCCGCCTCGACGGCGTTCACTCGTTCGAGTGAGTAAAACCCCGTAGCGCCGTGACAACCAGGCACCGCGGAACGCGCACGTGGGTGATAAATCCGGCGGATGGTCGGCGCGCGAACGGCGTACCGCGCATTGTCGCCGTCACATTACTCCGAAGGTGCCTTTCACAAAAGACGTCCCGGATTTGGAGAGGGGAAGGGGGAAGGGAGGGAGAAGGGGAGGGGTAGGAGGGAGGGGGAGGGAGGGGAGAGGGGAAGGGGAAGGGGAAGGGGAAGGGGAGGGGCGGTGGGAGCCGGTGCGGTGGGCGGGTCGGTGGTGGCTGTCGGCAGCGGTCGGCGGACCGGTCGCGACGAAGTCGGACGGCACGCCCGCGGCCCGTGCCGTCCTGAACGCCGTCGGGTGTTCCGCCCTCGGAAATCCGCCGAAGAAAATGCCGGACCGGCGGAAGCCGGCGAGCATCGCGGTAGGCGGGTGGGGCTTCTCCGGAAAGCACGTGAGGCGGAGTGGAATTCCGGCCACCGGGAACCGGGTGAACGCGTGCGCCGGTCCCCGGAGGGGCGTCCTACTCGCCGCCCTCCTCCTTCTCCTCGCCGCGGCGGCGCAGGAACGAGAAACCGGGGATGCCGAGGATCGCCTGCTTCATGTCCTTGGTGACCTCCAGCAGCTGGTGGATCTCCGGACCCACCTTGTCCAGGGTCGTCAGGATCGGCAGCACGTCCTCCATGATGTGCTTGGTCAGCACCGGGAGCTGGTCCACCAGCTCGATCGCGGCGTCCACCTCGTGCGGCGACAGCTCCTCGACGAAGCGCCGCGCCAGCGGTTGCGCCTGCCGCGCCAACGGCGCGTAGTCGTCCATCAGCTCGCGCGACACGCGGGCCGTGCGGGCGACGTCGGCGGTGATGCCGTCCGCCGCCGCGGTCACCACCTTCGCCCGCTCGACCAGCGCCTCGGTCTCGGCCAGCACCCGCTCGGTGCGCGCCACCAGGCCGTCGGCCCGGCGGACCACGGTCTCGGCCGCCCCCAGCAGGTCCAGCACCCGGCCGGGCACGGCCACGGCGGTCTCCACGGTGGTCCTCGCCAAGGAGAACAGGGTGCGCGGCGTCAGCTCCATGCCACCACTCTGCCGTACCGGGACGTACCGGGCTCCCCGGTGATCCTTGTTGCGGGTCGTCCAGACCAATTACAGTGACCGGCGTCGCCGCCCCGACACTCCCCGGAACCGGGGGGTCGAAGGAGGTGCCCATGCCCAGGACGCCCCGGGCCCTGGCCGCGCTCGCGCTCACCGCCGGGCTGGCGATGGCCGCGCCGACCGCGCGGGCCCAGGTGGAGGCCGGTCCCTGGACCTCGTACTCGCCCTCGTTCACCGTGCAGGAACGCGGGTGCGGCGACGTCGCGGACCTGACCTTCCGGCTCACCTGCGCCACGGCGAGCGGCGACCAGCGCGCCGAGCGCCGGTACGCCACCTACACCGGCGGCACCCGCCAGTTCGAGGGGTCGTTCCGCGTCACCAGCCTGGGCGGCACGCGCGTCAGCCTCAAGCAGACGTTCCACGAGTCCGCGGCCGGGCCGTTCTTCATGCTCGCGGTCGAGCGCGGCGGGCGGCTGTACGCGGTGCACGGCGGCGCGACGGTCGCCACCGGCGCGACCGTCGGGGCGACGGTGCGGGTGAACACCGTGCACGTGGTCGGCGGCGAGCACCGCACGTACGTCAACGGGTCGCTGCGGCACACCTACGCCAGTCCCGGCGGCAGCTTCTACGACAAGTTCGGCGCGTACCGCACCAACAGCGGCCAGGGACCGGCCACCGTGGTGTGGAGCGGTGTCCGGTTCTGGCGCAGGTGAGGCGCCTCCTCGTGGTCCCCCTCCTCGTGGTCCCGGTGCTGCTCCTGGCCGCCTGCGGCCGGGAGCGGCCCGAGGAGCGGCCCGCGCGGCCGACCCCCGAACTCGTGGCCGAGCTGACCTCCGCCGTGGACGTCGCGCTGCGCTGGCGACCGGAACCGGGCGCCGCGGGCCAGGTCGTCGAGTACGCGAACGAGCCCGGGGGCGCCTACACCGCCCTGGAGTTCGCCCCGCCCCACCGGAACTCCTACGAGCACCTGGACCTGATCCCGCGGACCTCCTTCCACTACCGGGTGCGGTCGTTCCACGGCCCGGCGTCGGAACCCGCGGACGTGGCCCTGCCGCCGGGCGACGAGGTGCCGGAGTCGGACGGGCACGGGTGGGCCGAGCCCGTCCGGGGACCGAGCGGGACCCGGCCGGTGCGCTCCGCCGACGCCGCGCCCGCCGACTTCCGCGCGGAGGTCAGGCACGCCAACGGAATCCTGTTCACCTGGACCGATCGAGCGGCGGGGGAGGAGGGCTACCTGGTGGAGGTGAGGCCCGCCGGGGCGGCGGACTTCACCGTGGCCGCGCAGCTCGACCCGGACGTGCGGTCGTTCGGGTTGATCACGCTGCCCGAGGAGAAGACCGCCACCTACCGCGTGCGGCCCTACTACTACGGGGCCACCACGAACACCGCCCACCAGCGGACCGGCGGCCCCTAGGCCGAGACCCCCTCCTCGGCCTCCTCGGCGAACTGGGTCCGGTACAGCTCCTCGTACCGGCCGCCCGCCGCGAGCAGTTCGACGTGCGTGCCGCGCTCCACCACCCGGCCGCCCTCCACCACCAGGATCAGGTCGGCCGCCCGGATGGTCGACAGCCGGTGCGCGATGACCACCGCGGTCCGCCCGGCCAGCGCCTCGCCCAGCGCGGCCTGCACCGCGGCCTCCGAGGTGGAGTCCAGGTGCGCCGTGGCCTCGTCCAGGATCACCACGCGCGGCTTGGCCAGCAGCAGCCGGGCGATGGTCAACCGCTGCCGCTCACCGCCCGACAGCCGGTAGCCGCGCTCGCCGACCACCGTGTCCAGCCCGTCCGGCAACGACGCCACCAGGTCGGCCAGCCGCGCCCGCCGCAGCACCTCCGCCAGCTCCTCGTCGGTCGCCGACGGTTGCGCCAGCAGCAGGTTCGACCGGATCGACTCGTGGAACAGGTGGCCGTCCTGCGTCACCATGCCCAGCACCTCGCGCACCGAGTCGGTGGTCAGGTCGCGGACGTCGACCCCGGCCAGCCGCACCGCGCCCGCGTCCACGTCGTAGAGCCGGGGCAGCAGCGAGGCGATCGTGGACTTCCCCGCGCCCGACGAGCCGACCAGCGCCACGACCTGGCCGGGCTCGGCCCGGAAGCTGATGTCGTGCAGCACCTCCACGCCGCCGCGGGTGTCGAGCACCGCGACCTCCTCCAGCGACGCCAGGGAGACCTTGTCCGCCGACGGGTAGGCGAACCGGACGCCCTCGAACTCCACCGACACGGGCCCGTCCGGCACGGTGCGCGCGCCGGGCTTCTCGGTGATCAGCGGCTTCAGGTCGAGCACCTCGAACACCCGCTCGAAGCTCACCAGCGCGCTCATCACCTCGACCCGGGCGCTGGCCAGGGCCGTCAGCGGGGCGTACAGCCTGGTCAGCAGCAGCGCCAGCGCCACCACCGAGCCCGGGTCCAGCTCACCGCGCAGCGCGTAGAACCCGCCCAGTCCGTAGACCAGGGCCAGCGCCAGCGCGGAGACCAGGGTCAGCGCGGTGAGGAACACCGTCTGCACCATCGCCGCGCGCACCCCGATGTCGCGCACCCGCCGCGCCCGCACCTCGAACTCGGCCGACTCGTGGGCGGGCCGCCCGAACAGCTTCACCAGCGTCGCGCCCGGCGCGGAGAACCGCTCGGTCATCTGGGTGCTCATGGTGGCGTTGTGGTTGGCCGCCTCGCGCTCCAGCCGCGCCAGGCGGGAGCCCATCCGCCGCGCGGGCACCACGAACACCGGCAGCAGCACCAGCGCGAGCAGCGTGATCTGCCACGACAGGCCGATCATGACCACCAGCGTCAGCACCAGCATCACCAGGTTGCCCGCCACGCCGGCGAGCGTGTCGCTGAACGCCCGCTGCGCCCCGATCACGTCGTTGTTGAGCCGGCTCACCAGCGCCCCGGTGCGGGTGCGGGTGAAGAACGCGACGGGCATCCGCTGCACGTGGTCGAAGACCGTGGTCCGCAGGTCCAGGATCAGGTCCTCGCCGATGCGCGCGGACAGCCACCTCGTCAGCAGGCCGAGCGCCGCCTCCACCACCGCGATGCCCGCGATCACGCCGGCCAGCCCGACGACCACCCCGGTGGCCGAACCGCTGACGATCGCGTCCACCACCCGGCCCGCGAGGACGGGCGTCACCACCGCCAGCACCGCCATGACCACGCTCAACGCCAGGTACTGGGTCAGCCGCGTCCGGTGCGGCCGCGCGAAGGCCCGGATGCGGCGCAGCGTGGCGGCGGAGAACGGCCGGCGGTCGTCCTGCGCGTTCGTCACGTGGTACAGCGACATCCACGCGGTGGTTTCCATGTCCATGGGCCGAACGCTAGGACCTGGAGCCGACTGGAGGTCAAGGAACCGGGGTGGTCGCGCGGCGGGTTCGCCGAAGTCGGGAATGACCGGCGGTCCGGCGGCGTTGACGTTCAGGAGACTGGTCTGAGTACATGGGGAGGCACGACGTGGCGCTGGACCCGGAGGAGCTGTTCGAAGTCGACTCCGACGTCCCGGACCTGACCGGAGCGGTGCTGCTGCACCACTTCGACGGCTTCATGGACGCCGGTGCGGCCGGTTCGGTGCTGGTCGAGCACCTGTTGGAGACGCACGAGCACCGGGTGATCGCCCGGTTCGACGTCGACGACCTGATCGACTACCGGGCCCGCAGGCCGCCGATGACCTTCGTGACCGACCGGTGGGAGGACTACGCCGCGCCCGAGCTGGTGGTCCGCCTGCTGCACGACGCGGTCGGCACGCCGTTCCTGGTGATGCACGGCCCGGAGCCGGACCGCCGGTGGGAGGCCGTGGTCGCCGCGGTGCGGTCGCTGGTCGAGCGCTGGGGCGTGCGGCTGGCCATCAGCTTCCACGGCATCCCGATGGGGGTGCCGCACACCCGCAAGCTCTCGGTGATCTCGCACGCGACCAGGCCGCAGCTGGTGGTGGAGAAGTCGCCGTTCAACCGGGTGCAGGTGCCGGGCAACCTGTCGGCGCTGCTGGAGCTGCGCCTCGGCCAGGCCGGGCACGACGCGATGGGCTTCGCGGCCTACGTGCCGCACTACCTGTCCCAGAGCACCTACCCGACCGCCGCGCTGGGGCTGCTGGACTCGATCACCAAGTCGACCGGGCTGGCCCTGCCGATCGGCGCGCTCCACGAGGCCACCCGGCGCACCGACGCCGAGATCGCCCGCCAGGTCGCGGACTCGGACGAGGTCGCGCAGGTGGTCGAGGCCCTGGAGCGGCAGTACGACGCCTTCGCGGAGGCGTCGGAGAACCTGTTGGCGGCGGCGGGCGAGCCGCTGCCGAGCGCGGACGAGCTCGGGGACCAGTTCGAGCGGTTCCTGGCCGACCAGCAGCGCGACCACTAGCGGGACGAGGGCCGGCGGGAACACCGCCGGCCGGGACGTCCTCGCCGGGCAGTCCCCCGCCGGGGCACCCTCGCCGGGGCGTGCCCGCTGGCACACCCTCGCCGGGACGTCCCCGTCGAAGGCGTCAGAGGTCGAGCTCGGCCAGCAGGCGGTACGAGGTCAGCAACGCCGCCCGGTCGTGGGTGCTGGTGGTGACCAGCACCTCGTCCGCGCCGGTGCGCTCCACCAGCGCCTCCAGGGCCTTGCCGACCTCGGTGGGGGTGCCGTGGACGTGGCCCTCCAGCGACTGCTCGAACAGGGCGCGCTCGCGGTCGGTCATCGGGGTCGCGAGGATCTCCTCCGGAGTGCTGAGCGGCGGGAACTCGCCCCTGGTCCGCGACCAGGTCATCGCCCACGCCTCCGGGACCAGCAGCCGCCACGCCTCGTCGGTGGTCGCCGCCGCGGCCACGTTCGCGGAGATCACCACGTAGGGCTCCGACGCCCAGACCGAGGGGCGGAACCCGGCGCGGTAGGCGTCGATCGCCCCGGTCATCGCCCGTTCGCCCCGGAAAGAGCCGATCACCAGCGGCAGGCCCTGCTCGGCGGCCACCCCGGCGCCGGTGGCCAGCACGAAGGGCCGCACGCGCAGGCCGGGCGCCGGGTAGGCGCGCACCGGCCGGTCGTCGGTGAAGTGGCCGAGCAGCTCGGCGAGCCTCGGGCCGAAGGCGTCGGCGTCGTCCCGGTCGTGGCCCAGCGCCGCGCGGACGGCCCCGGTGAAGCCGACCGACCGGCCCAGGCCCATGTCGATCCGCCCCGGGAACAGGGACTCCAGCACGCCGAACTGCTCGGCGACCACGAGGGGCTGGTGGTTGGGCAGCATCACGCCGCCGGTGCCCGCGCGGATGGTCGTGGTGGCCGCCGCGACGGCCGCCGCCAGGACGGTGGGGGCGGAGCCCGCCACGCCGGGGACGCCGTGGTGCTCGGAGACCCAGAACCGGTGGTAGCCGAGGGCCTCGACCTGCCGGGCGAACCCGACGGTCTCGCGGAGGGCCTCGGCGTGGGTCTGCCCGGAGCGCGTGCGCGAGCGGTCCAGCACCGAGAGCTTCACGGTCGGTCCAACGCGGGCTGACGTGCGGGAATTCCCCCGGGTGTCGACCGAAGGAGGTGGGCACGGGCCGCTGCCCGTGCCCACCTCGACCACGGCCGCCCCGGACCGGCGAGGCCCGCGGCGGCGGTCGCGGCCCTTCCGCGACCGACGGGGAGAGTCGTCGGTCGCGGGGGTCCCGGCCGCTCCGGCTCGGATCGGTCACCGGCCCCCGGCACGTGCTCCCGGGACCGGTTGCCCGCCGATCAGGCCGCGACGTTCCACTTCTGGTTGGCGGCCCCGGTGCACGTCCAGATGTGGAGCCGGGTGCCGTTGGCGGAGCTGTTGTTCTGCGCGTCCAGGCACTTGTTCGCCTGGATGTTCACGATGTCGTTGGCCCCGCTGACGGCCCACCGCTGGGCCCCGCTGCCGTTGCAGTCCCACAGCTGCACCAGGGTGCCGTCGGCGGTGCCGCCGGAGGCCGCGTCCAGGCACTTGCCCAGGGCGCGGAGGGTCTCACCCTGGCGGGTCCACTGCTGCGCCGCGCTGCCGTTGCAGTCGTAGAGCTGCACCGCGGTGCCGTTGGCGGGGTTCGCGCCGGCCACGTCCACGCACTTGCCGCCGATGCCGGTGATCCGGTTCCCGCCCGCGGGCGGGTTGCCGTCGACGGTGGAGACGCGCACGTAGTCGATCACGAACTGCTGCGGGAACGTGGTGCTGGCGTCCGGGTAGCCCGGCCACTCACCGCCGACCGCGAGGTTGAGGATGATGAAGAACGGCTTGTTGAACACCCACTGCCGGCCGCCGAGGTCGGCGGGCGTGCGGCGCTGGAAGACGTTCCCGTCCACGGACCACGCGATGCCGCTGGGCGACCACTCGATGGCGAAGGTGTGGAAGCCGTCGGCGAAGTTGGGGCCGTTGTACGCCGAGCCGATGCCGCCCGCGCCGGAGTAGCCGGGGCCGTGGATGGTGCCGTAGACCGTGTCCAGGTCGTGGCCCAGGAACTCCATGATGTCGATCTCACCGCTGCCCGGCCACGGGTTGCCGGAGTTGATGTCCTGGCCGAGCATCCAGAACGCGGGCCAGATGCCCTTGCCGCGCGGCATCTTCATCCGCGCCTCCACCTTGCCGTAGGTGGTGGTGAACTTGCCGGCGGTGTTGATCCGGGCGGAGGTGTACTGGCAGCGGCCGTACCAGCAGTTCCAGTTGCCGGGGTTCTCCTTGCGAGCGGTGATGACCAGGTTGCCCTGGCCGTCCATCGAGGCGTTGCTCGCGGAGTTCGTGTACCACTGGTGCTCGCGGTTGTTGCCGTTGTTGTTGCCCGTCTCCGTGTTCCACCTGGAGCCGTCGACCCGCGTGCCCGCGGCGCCGTTGAACTCGTCGGCCCAGGTGACGGCCATGGTGCCCACACCGGGGTCGGCGGCGGGTGCGGCGACCACGCCCTGCTGCGCGACGGGCACCGCGAGGGCGCTCAGGGCGAGCGCGACCGCACTCACCACCACTCGTGTCCTCATCGACACTCCCTTCAACTCTGGCGGCGGCCAGGGCAGAACTTACTGCATGGCCTTTAATCAAGTCACGATGAAAGTAGGGGGCTCTACTCTTCGACCCAGGCCGGGACACCCACCGGCACGACGAGGAGGTCAACACCCGATGGCCATGCTGCGCAGCTACGTGTCCGGACGCTGGCACACCCCCGACGGCGAGGGCGCGCCCCTGCACGACGCGGTGACCGGCGAGGAGATCGCCCGGATCTCGTCGCGGGGGATCGACATGGCGGCGGCCCTGGACCACGGCAGGCGCGTCGGCGGCCCGGCCCTGCGCGAGCTGACGTTCCACCAGCGCGCCGCCCTGCTCAAGGCCCTGGCCTCGCACCTGCGCGAGCACCGCGACGAGCTGTACGCGCTGTCCGCCCGCTCGGGCGCGACCAGGACGGACTCGCTGATCGACGTGGACGGCGGCATCGGCGTGCTGTTCGGCTACGCGAGCAAGGCCAAGCGCGAGCTGCCCAACGACCGGGTCTACGTGGACGGCCCGGTCGAGCCGCTGAGCCGGGGCGGCACCTTCGTCGGCAGGCACATCGCCACCCCGCTGCGGGGCGTGGCCGTGCAGATCAACGCCTTCAACTTCCCGATGTGGGGCCCGCTGGAGAAGTTCGCGCCGGCCTTCATCGCCGGGGTCCCCTCGCTGGTCAAGCCCGCCTCGCAGACCGCCTACATCACGGAGGCGCTCGTCGGGCTCATGCTCGGCTCCGGCCTGCTGCCCGAGGGCTCCCTCCAACTCGTCTCGGGCGGCGCGGGCGACCTGCTCGACCACCTCACCGAGCAGGACCTGGTCGGCTTCACCGGGTCCGCGTCGACGGCCCGGCTGCTGCGCACCCACCCGACCGTGGTCCGCAACAGCGTGCGGTTCAACGCCGAGGCCGACTCGCTGAACTGCTCGATCCTCGGCCCCGACGCGGTCGCGGGCACGCCCGAGTTCGACCTGTTCGTCAAGCAGCTGGTCGCCGAGATGACGGCCAAGGCCGGCCAGAAGTGCACCGCGATCCGGCGCGCCCTGGTCCCCGCCGGGCTGCTGGACGCGGTGGCGGAGGCGGCGAGCGCGCGGCTGGCGAAGGTGGTGATCGGCAACCCCGCGAACGAGACCGTGCGGATGGGCGCGCTGGCCGGGCTGGAGCAGCGCGAGGAGGTGCGGCGGTCGCTGAAGGCGCTGCTGGCGGCCGGCGAAATCGTGCACGGCTCGCTCGACCGCGTGGACGTGGTGGACGCCGACGCCGAGCGCGGCGCGTTCCTGTCCCCGGTGCTGCTCAAGGCGGACCCCGACCACGCCGAACCGCACGAGGTCGAGGCGTTCGGGCCGGTGTCGACGCTGCTGCCCTACCGGGACGCGGCGCACGCCGTCGAGCTGGCCGCGCGGGGCGCGGGCAGCCTGGTCGGCTCGGTCGTCACCCACGACCTGGACTTCGCGCGCGAGGTGGTGCTCGGGGTGGCCCCGTGGCACGGCCGCCTGCTGGTGCTCGACCGCGACGACGCGAAGGAGTCCACGGGGCACGGCTCGCCGCTGCCGGCGCTGGTCCACGGCGGTCCGGGGCGCGCGGGCGGCGGCGAGGAGATGGGCGGGATGCGCGGCGTGCTGCACCACATGCAGCGCACCGCCGTGCAGGCGAGCCCGCGGGTGCTCGGCGCGGTCACCAACCAGTGGGTCACCGGCGCCCCGCGCACGGAGTCGGACGTGCACCCGTTCCGCAAGTCGCTGCGGGAGCTGCGGATCGGTGACTCCGTGGTCGCCGGGCCGCGCGTGGTGACGATGGCGGACGTCGAGCACTTCGCCGAGTTCACCGGCGACACCTTCTACGCCCACCTGGACCAGGAGGCCGCGGCGGCGAACCCGTTCTTCGGCGGCCGGGTCGCGCACGGCTACCTGGTCGTGTCGTTCGCGGCGGGGCTGTTCGTCTCCCCCGAGCCGGGGCCGGTGCTGGCCAACTACGGCCTGGAGAACCTGCGGTTCGTCACGCCGACGTTCCCGGGCGACGAGCTGACCGTGACGCTGACCGCCAAGCAGATCACGCCGCGCGAGGACCAGGACTACGGCGAGGTCCGGTGGGACGCCGACGTGGTCAACCAGAAGGGCGAGTCGGTGGCGAAGTACGACGTGCTCACGCTGGTCACCAAGGAGTAGGGGAGCGGGCCCCGGCCGGGTGGCCGGGGCCCGTCCCGCGCGGGCGGGGACCACGGGCCGGGAACAACGGGGCGGCCCCGCGGTGTTGCGCCAGGTGAAGATCGTTCCCGACGGACGAGGAGCACCACAGTTGGCCGGCACCACCACGATCGGCGGCGACCTGACGGTCAACCGCCTGGGCTTCGGCGCCATGCGGTTGACCGGGCGGGGCATCTGGGGCCACCCGGCGGACCGCGACAACGCGGTCGCCGTGCTGCGCCGCGCGGTCGAGCTCGGCACCACCTTCATCGACACCGCGGACTCCTACGGCCCGCACGTCAACGAGGAGTTGATCAAACGGGCGCTGCACCCGTACGCGGACGACCTGGTCATCGCCACCAAGGGCGGCCTGCTGCGGACCGGCCCGGACCAGTGGGTCCCGCTGGGCAGGCCCGCCTACCTGCGGCAGGCGGTGGAGACCAGCCTGGTGCGCCTGGGCGTCGAGCGCATCGACCTCTACCAGCTGCACCGCGTCGACCCCGAGGTGCCGCTGGAGGACCAGCTCGGCGTGCTGGGCGAGCTGCGGGACGAGGGCAAGATCCGGCACATCGGCCTGTCCGAGGTCGGCGTCGACCAGGTCCGCGCCGCGCGGGCCGTCGTGCCGGTCGTCAGCGTGCAGAACCTCTACAACCTGGCCAACCGCGGCCACGAGGACGTGCTGGAGCACTGCGAGGCGAACGGCATCGCGTTCATCCCGTGGTTCCCGGTGGCGACCGGCGACCTCGCCCGCCCCGGCGGCGTGCTGGACGCGGCGGCCGCGGAGTACGGGGCCACGCCCGCCCAGCTCGCGCTGGCGTGGCTGCTGCGCCGGTCGCCGGTCGTGCTGCCGATCCCCGGCACCTCGTCCCTCGCGCACCTGGAGGAGAACACCGCGGCGGCGGGCGTCGAGCTGGCGCCGGAGGCGTTCGAGAAGCTGTCCGCCCTGGCCTGAGCCGCTAGGCGGGGCGGGGCAGCCGCCGCGCGACCTTGCGCCGCAGCTTGTCCGGCAGGTCGTCGCCCGCCGCCAGCAGGCCGGGCAGCAGCTCGGGCTCGGACAGCACCGCGCGGAACGCGTGGGCGATCGTGACGTCGTGGTC
Source organism: Saccharothrix lopnurensis (assembly GCF_042658445.1). NCBI lineage: Bacteria > Bacillati > Actinomycetota > Actinomycetes > Pseudonocardiales > Pseudonocardiaceae > Saccharothrix > Saccharothrix lopnurensis. The sequence continues at coordinate 87,005 of NZ_JBHSQO010000003.1, forward strand.
GGGCCGGTGCTCGACCACGACCTCGTCCCCCGCCGTGACCGTGCCGGGCTCCAGCACCCGCAGGTACGCCCCGGGCAGCGCGCGCCGGGTGAAGGTCTTCACCCAGCCGCGCCGCTCCATCACCCGGGCGAACGTCCGGCACGGCACGCGCGGGTAGGTCACCTGGAGCAGCGTCCCGCCCACCCGCCAGCGCTCGCCCAGCCGCGCGCCGGACACGTCCAGGCCCACCGTGGTCAGGTTCTCCCCGAACAGCCCCGGCGGCACCTCGTGGCCCAGCTCCTCCGCCCAGGCGTCCAGGTCCTCCCGCGCGTAGGCGTACACCGCCTGGTCGTCGCCGCCGTGGTGGCGCAGGTCCGAGATGTGGTCCCCGACCAGGCCGCTGCCGCCCACGCCCCGGGGACCGGGCGCGCGGACCTCGACGGGGGTGGGGACGGGGCGCTTGCCGATGCCGGTGTGGCCGGTGTCCGAGTCCTCGAACGCGACGCGGGAACCGAGGTTGACGGAGAGCACGTGAGGCATGGCGCCGACGGTAGTCCAGGCACTTCGCGGGTTCGCGCCCACGAGCGGGGGCGCGTGGGGGAGGATGGCGGGACCACACCGCTCCCGGGGAGGACCATGCGCAGGGCAGCAGTCGCGTTCGTGCTGGCCGCGGTGCTGTCGGGCTGCGCGGAGCGGACCGGCCTGCCGGAACCGACGCTGGGCCCGGTCCTGGACGACAGCGCCGCGCTGGTCGCTCTGGTCGGGGGACGCGCCGACGAGCAGCGCTCGGTCCGGTTCGACGCGGAGACCACCATGTCCGGGCTCGACGTGGGGCTGAACGGCGACCTGGTGCGCGCCCGCGAGGGCCGGCTGGTGTCGCTGACCGACTCCGCGACCGACGTGGTCGTGCTGGCCGACGCGGGGTGGTCGCGCGGCCCCGGCGGCGCCTGGACCCGGCACGAGCTGGCCGACCGGGCGCCGGTGCGGGCGGACACCACGGTGGCCGGCCTGCCGGACGAGGTCGACCCGGCCGCGGTGGTGCGCTCGCTGGCGGGCAGCCTGGTCGTGTCGCGGGACGACGTGGACCTGGACGGCGTGCCGACGCACCGCTACACCATGCTCGTCGACCTGCGGCGGCAGGCGGACCGGACGACCGGCACCACCCGCCGCGCGCAGCTCATGGCGGCCTACGAGTCGGGCTTCACCGCGACGGCGACGGTGTGGGTGGGGCCCGGCGACCTGCCGGTGAGGGTGGAGCAGGTGATGAAGACGCTGGACGAGAACGTCTTCCAGCGCACCCTGCACCGGTTCACCGACTGGAACGCCGACCTCCGGGTGACCGCGCCCGCCCGGTAGTTCCTCAGCGGGGTTGCCCCAGCGGAGTCGCCTCAGCGGAACCGCTGGGCCCGCTCGACGTCCGCGGTCAGCGCCGGCGCGCCGTCCACCCCGCCGCCGACGACCCCGCCCGCCGCGATCCGGTCCAGCGTCGCCAGCCCGGCCTCGGTCACCCGGCCGAACACCGCGTAGTCGGGCCGCAGCACCGAGTCCGACGTGACCAGGAAGAACTGGCTCCCGTTCGTGTCCGGCCCCGCGTTCGCCATGGCCAGCGTGCCGCGCGGGTAGGTCCGCCGCGGGCCGGTCGGGTCGTTCGGCGCCGGCGGCAGCGTGGTGGGCAGCTCGTCCCGGTACCGGTAGCCGGGACCGCCCTCGCCCGTGCCCGACGGGTCGCCGCACTGGAGCACCTTCAGCGTCGGGTACGCCGTCAACCGGTGGCACGTGGTCGCGTCGTAGAAGCCCCTGCGCACCAGGTGCAGGAAGCTCTGCACCGTGCAGGGCGCCTGCGCCCGGTCCAGCACCACCGGCACCGGACCCCGGTTCGTCTTCAGCAGCACCCCGGGGTGGCCGCGGTCCGGCGTGCGCCGCGGGTCGGGCGGCAGGGGGACCGGCCGGGCGGCGGGCTCGTCCGGCGTCCTCGTGTAGCCGCACGGCCCGTGCGTCGTATCCGGCGGCGTCGGGGGCGACGCCTGCGCCGTCCCGCCACCGAGGACCGCGGTCAACGCCACCACCAGCAGGATTCTCACCACACCAGGTCTAGCGGACCCCGTCGGGACCCCACCAGGGCCGGACGGCGGGTCCCAGCGCCGCCGCGAACGCGCTGAGCTCCTCCCGGTCGGACCGACCGGTCTTGGTGATCAGGCTCGCCACGTGCTTCTCCACCGTGCGCGGCGAGATGTGCAGCCTGGTCGCGATCGCCTTGTTCCCCAGCCGCCCCGCGAGCAGCCGGAACACCTCGAACTCGCGCACCGTCACGCCCCGCTCCCGCAGCTCCCCCGGCACCTGGTCCGACCCGGTCCGCCGCTGCGGCACGGTGGCCCCGGCCTGCCGCAGCAGCGCGCGGCACGCGCCGGCCACCGCCGCGTGCCCGGCCTGGTGGAAGAACTCCTCGGTCGGCCGCAGCCACGCCACCGGCTCGCCCCAGCCGTCCGCCACCGCCGCCTCCGCCACCAGCCGCAGGCCCAGGTGCCGGGCCAGCGGGTAGATCGACGCCGCGTCCCGGGCCGCCCGCACCGCCTGCGCGGCCTCGGCCTCCCGCCCCGCGCGACCCGCCAGCACCGCCAGCGCGAGCTGCCCGAACACCCGGTTCCAGCGCATCCCGGCCGCCGCGGGCCGCGTCGCCGCGCGGTAGGCGTCCTGGTCGAGCCGCCCGGACAGCGCGTCGAGCAGCAGCTGGAGCCCGTGCCGACCGGACAGGTGGTAGACGGTCGGCGTCTCCTCCTCGTGGGCCAGCGCCCGCGCCAGGTCCCGCTCGGCCGCCGCCCGGTCCTCCTCCAGCAGCGCGCAGAACGCCCGCGCCAGGCCATAGCACAGCGGCCGCTCCTGCGAGCCGACCCCGCCGACCTCGTCGAACGCCTCGATCGCGGCGTCCATCTCGGCCCGCCTGCCCTGGTGCGCCGCCGCGGTGGCCTGCGCCATCAGCCCGTACAGGGTCAGGTGCTTGAGCTGCAACCGCCGGGTGTCCGCGACGGTCCGCGCCAGCTCCTCCGCCGCGCCGTCGTACTCCCCGCGCAGCACGGCGTCCAGCCCGAGGATGCAGTCCGCGTTGTAGGCCAGGCTGATCGCGCCGACCCGCAGCGCCTCCTCGTGCACCTCCACCAGCCCCGTCGCCGACCCGTCGGCCAGCCACTCCAGGCCCGCCTGCCTCAGCAGCGCCCACACCCGCTGGATGATCAGCCCGTGCTCCTCGGCCAGCTCGCGCGCCCGGCTGAAGCACTCGGTGGCCAGGCCCAGGTCGCGGTCGCGCGCCAGCACGCCCAGCAGCTGCCACGTCTCGCAGCCCACCTCGGGCAGCGGCACGCGCTTGGCCGCGTCGGCCGCGCGCCGGGCCAGGAACTCGGCCGTCGCGATCCGGTCCGGCACCTTCAGGTGCAGCGTCATCAGGGCCGCCACCGCGTCGAGCCGCGCCAGGTGCTCGTCGTCGGGCTCCGGGCCGAGCAGCGCGCGCGCCGTGTCCACGTGCACCGCGCTCTCGGTCCACCGGCCCGCGGTGTTGGCCACCTGGGCGAGCTTGGTGTGCAGCTCGGCCCGGCGCACCCGCGGCAGGCCCGCCGCGCTCAGCTCGGCCAGCGCGTCCACCAGCGCGAACGCCCGTTCGAACCGGCCCGCCTCGCCCAGCGCGGGCAGCAGCGAGTCCAGCACGTCGGCCCGGATCTCCACGTCCACCTGGCTGGCCAGCAGCCGGTGCGCGTGGTCGAGCAACCGCACCGCCGACCCGGCCGCGCCGTCGTCCAGCGCCCGCCGGCCCGCCTCGGCCAGCAGCACGCCCGCCTCCGCGTGCTGCCCCGCGTCCAACCGCAGCGACGCCACCAGCGCGCACCACTCGCCGGGCAGGTCGGGGTGCAGCTCCCGCACGGCGTCGGCGGTGCGGCGGCTCAGCTCGGCCCGGTGCGGCGGCGGCAGCTGGGCCAGCAGCGCCTCGGCGGTCAGCGGGTGCCGGAACGCGTACCAGTCGGGCACCGGCTCGTCCGGCGTCACCAGCTGCGCGGCGACGCCCGCGTGCAGGTGGGCCAGCATCCCCCGGTCGTCCATGCCGGTCACCCGGCGCAGCACCGACAGCGGGAACCGGTGGCCCAGCACCGCGGCCGTCGACAGCAGCTCGCGCCCCTGCGGGCCGAGCCGGTCTGTGCGGTGCGCGATCGCCCGCACCAGCGCGGTCGGCACGTCGACGCGCAGCTCGCCCAGCACCTGCCACCCGGCCGGGCCGCGCACCAGCTGACCGCTGTTGACCAGGCCGTGGAGGATCTCCTCGACGATGAACGGGTTGCCCGCGCTGTCCGCCCACAGCCGGTCCACGGCCTCGCCGGGCACCTCGTCGTCGGCCACCTCCAGGCACAGCGCGGCCAGTCGGCGCACCCGCGGCTCGTCCAACCGGCGCAGCTCCAGCAGCGCGCCCGCCTCCCGCTGGGCGGCCAGGCGCACCACGTCCAGCGTCGGCCCGGGGTCCGCGCGGGCGGTCACCAGCAGCGCGGCGGGCACCTCGTCGAGGTTGTCGGCCAGGTAGTCGACGACCGCCAGCGTCTCCGCGTCCGCGTCGTGCAGGTCCTCCAGCACCACCAGGCACGGCCGGTCCCGGCCGACCAGGGCCAGCAGCCGCAGCACCGCCTCGGCGAGCACCACCACGGAGTGCCCCTGCCGCGGCTGCTCCTCGACGCCCCACTCCGGCACGAGCCGGCCCAGCACCGCCTGGTACGGGCCGAGTTCGCGCAGGTCGGGGCCGTCACCGGCGCGCAGCAGCGACATCAGCGCCTCGGCCAGCGGCCGGAACGGCACGATCGGGCCGATCGTGCTGCCGCGGCCCCGCAGCACCCGCATCCCGCGGTCGAACGCGGCGCCGGCGGCGAAGCGCGCCAGCCGGGTCTTGCCGATGCCCGGCTCCCCGACGAGGAACACGGTGCGGCCCCGGCCGTCGACCGCGTCGGACAGTACCCGTTCGAGTACCCGGAGTTCTTCGTCGCGGCCGACCACGACCGGCGCGCGGTTGTGCATGGGGCGAACCTTAGCCAAGCCGAACTACCGCACGCCAAACTGCCCGCACCCCCAGTGTGGGCGGGCAGTTCGGCGGTCCGGCGGGACGGGCTACCCGTTGATGACGGGTGCGCTCACGGTCCCGCTGGCGGCGCTCGCGGTGACCACCGCGTAGGCGCCGACGGCGAGGGCCATGCCGGCCAGGGCCCGGGCGCGGCCACCGACCCGGCTCTTGCGGGACAGCGCCATGTCCCCGGCGGGGTGGTCGCCGTCCTGGGCCTCGTCCCAGGTGGTGACCGCGTCGTGGCCGGCGTTGCTCATCGGGTGTTCTCCTCGTGTGGGTCGGGGTGGTGCGGGGTGTCGAGCAGGAGCACGGAAGGCACCTGCCCGGGGAATCCGAGGCGGAGCAGGCCGTACCCGATGCCCGAGAGGCCGGTCAGCAGCCCGGCCGACGACACGCCGCCCGGGGTGCCGCAGCGGGCCCCGTACTGGTCCAGGGCGCCGAGGACCAGGCCGGCGCGCCGGGTCTGCATGGCCGAGGCCAGGGCGTGCCCGCGTTCGGCGAGCACGGTCAGCGCCTCGACCACGCCCAGTTCGCCGTGGCACAGGCTCAGGTCTCGCAAGGGGTCGTGCACCGCCAGGGCGTTCAGGCACCGGTCGAGGTGCAGGGTGTGGGTGTCGACCGGCTGGTCGGGGTGCGCGGCGTGCGCCAGCACGGCGCCGGCCAGGCCGGAGCACCAGCTGTGGTCGGCCTCCGCCACGTCGAGCAGCCGCTGCTTGAGCGCCTGGTCGGCACGCAGGTTCGCCCGCCCGGCCACACCGTACCGCTGCTCGCGGCTGACCCGCGCGTAGCGCAGCAGCGCCCAGCCGACACCCGCCCGGCCGCGGGCGAAGCCGTCGCCGCCCGGCGTGGCGGTGAGCAGCCGGTCGGCGTAGGCGCGGGCCAGCGCGTCGGCCGCGACCAGGCCGCTCTCGGCCCGCACCGCCATCATCGCGCCCAGGCCGCCGGCCCAGCCCTCGACCAGGTTGGCGGGGTCCTCGCCGCCGGCCTCGACCCCCGCCGCCACCTCCAGCGCGGTGCGCAGCCAGCCGGTGATCTCCGCGTCGTCCAGCAGGTTCGCCAGCCGGGCCAGGGCGTAGCAGATGCCGCCCAGGCCGTGGAACGCGCCGCTGCCCACGGTGACCGCCAGCTCGTCGTCCCGGGCGAACGCGTCGAGCAGGGCCGGGACCGGGGTGAGCGCCTCGCGGGCGAACTCCAGGTAGCGGTCGGCGCCGGTGAGCCGGCCCAGCTGCGCCAGGAACAGCGCGACGCCGGTGTAGCCGTTGGACAGGCCCGCGCCCATGGCCGACACCGCCCAGTGCCGGTCGTCGACCAGCTCCAGGCCGACCCAGTTCACCCGGCCGGGGGCCGTGGCGGCGTGCGCCAGCACCTCGTCGGCGACCCCGCACGCGGCCACCAGCAGCCGCTGCGGGTCCGGCACGCCCGCCTCCAGCGGGGCCGGCAGCACCTGCCCGGTGCGGTGCTCCACGGGGCGCGGCCGGCCCGCCAGCGCGGCGGTGATCAGCCACTGCTGGTGGTGCTTGTCGACCTCGTCCAGGGCCGAGACCTTGGCCACCACCGCGTCCAGGCCGGACACCGGCAGCAGGCCGGGCAGCCGCTCGCCCCGCGCGCTCCACGCGTCCCGGCTGTCCGGCCGGGTGGTGAACAGCGGCACGTCGCCCGCCCACAGGTCGGTCACCTCGTGCGGCACGAGCGCCCGCAGCACGTCCGAGTCGGCCGAGTCGTCCCACAGCAGCCGCAGCACGTCCTCCCGGTCGTCCGCGCCGCGCAGCGCGTCCGGGTGGGTCGACTCGTCCAGCAGCGTCGCGTACAGGTTGGTCATCCTGGGCACGAACCGCACCGGCAGGTCCGCGAAGCGGCCCAGCGCGCCCAGCAGCTCGTCGCGGTGGTCGCAGAGCGCGTCGTAGCCGATCCGGAACCCGGCCAGCAGCGCGCCCAGGTAGTCGGCGGGCTCGGCCTCCACGCCGTCGAGCACGGGCCGGTTGTGCGCGGGCGCCAGGGGGGTGGGCCTGCGCACCAGCCGCATCCGGTCGGTGCCGGCGTGCAGCCAGGCCACGCCGTCGACGGGGAAGCCGCGGTCGCCGCCGACGCCGCCCACGTCCAGCGCGCCGTGCTCGCCCAGCAGCACCAGCGGCAGCACGGCGGTGCGGTGCACGGACCGGGCCAGCGACCGCACCGCCGGGTCCGCCGGCACGCCGGTCTCGGGGTGGAACAGCGTCTCCACGTCCACCAGCACCGGCTGGTCACCGGCCGCGATCAGGTTCTCGTAGTGCATGTCGGTGCTGTCGACGACGTAGAGCAGGGCGGTCAGCGCGCCCAGCCGGTGGTAGAACCGGCCCACCTCGGCGACGTCCGCGCACGGCGCGTGCTCGACGAACTCCAGCCACCCGTGCCCGGACCGCGTCACCACGCGCGGCAGCCGCAGCCCCACCCCGGCGTGCCCGTCGAACCACGCCAGCAGGTCGACGAACTCCCGGTGCAGCGCCACCGACCTGGGCTTGTAGACGACGCGGCGCCCGTCGGCGAAGGTCAGCACGGCCACCGACCGGCCCCGCGCGTGCGGGTCGCCCCGGCCGACCTCCACGTGCGCGACCGCACCCGGGTCGCGGCCGTCCAGCAGCGCGCGGACGATCTCGTGGCGGTCCTCGGTGAAGCGGTCCAGCAGCTCGGTGTGCGCCTCGACCGCGTGCAGGCAGGCTTGCCCGAGCAGCCGCGCGAGCACCGGGTACTTGGCGAACAGGGCGGTCAGGTCCACCTGGCCGACGAAGGCGGCGAACCGGGCCTGCGGCGTGTCGCCGGCGAGCCGGCCGGCGACCCGCTCCAGGTTCAGCTCCAGCACGAGGGTCCGGGCGGCGATCCGGGCGAGCCGCCCGCCCAGCGACCGGGCGAAGTCGGCGCCCAGCCGCCGGTCGCGGGCCACCGCGGCGCGCACCAGCGGGCGCAGGGCGAACGCGAACGCCTCGTCCCAGCTCCCGCCGGGGAAGTCTGCACGGGCCGCGGTCGCGGAGGCGCGTTCCACGAACGCGGCCCATGAGGGCCGCCCGCGAGGGGCGACCGGTTCGTGGGGGTTCTCGCGGACGCCGCTCTGCCACCAGGCGGTGGGGGGCCGGTCTACGGCGGACGAGAACACGCTGCTCAAGGTGGCACGCGCCGAACCGGCCGCACATGGGGGCACCGCCCCCAGATTTGCGGTCACCCCGCGATCAGACCGCACATGTGCGGTTCAAGCGCAGTTCTCCGCGTGCCCGGCGGCGTCCCGGTAGTCGTCGGGGAGCGAGACGACACCCATCTTCTCGACCGCGTCGTTCATCACCGCGACGGCCTCGGTCATGTCCTGGATGGCGGAGGAGTACACCTCGACGGTCAGCTCGGGCGCCCCGTCCACGGTCGACTTGGCCTTGGCGAACTCGTCACGCGCCCGCCCCAGCGGCTCGCGGATGACCTCGACCGCCGTGTCGGCGGCGGGCTCGGGCGCGGGCGTCAGCTCGTCGAGGTCGTGCAGGACGACGTTCAACACGTCCACCACCCGCCCCAGCGACTCGCTGACGGCCTTCTTGGCCTGCGCCGGGTCCCCGGTGGGCGGGTCGAACTGGACACCGCCCGAAGCGATCATGTAATCGGCCACCGCGCAGAAGTTGTTCACCCAGCGCACGACCCCCGTGTCCGGCGCGGCGGGGAGCTCGCCCGGCACCGCCCGGCCCGCCACCGGCGTGCCGCAGCCCGCCACCCCGAACACCGCCAAGGCCACCACCCACCGCTTCACAGTGGAGTTGTACCCCAGCGGGCCCCGGTGGGGCGGCAAAACCGCCGGTCTCGCAAACGCGCGCAAACCACCGCAAGCCAAGCGTAAATCCTGCCCTATAGTTGCTACATGACGCAACGTCGGTTGGCAGAAGTGGCCGCGAAAGTAGGAGTGAGCGAGGCGACCGTCAGCCGCGTGCTCAACGGCAAGCCCGGCGTCTCCGACGCCACCAGGTCGGCCGTGCTCACCGCGCTGGACGTGCTGGGGTACGAGCGCCCCACGCAGCTGCGCGGCGAACGGGCCCGCCTGGTCGGCCTGGTCCTGCCGGAGCTCCAGAACCCGATCTTCCCCGCCTTCGCCGACGTGGTCGGCAACGCCCTGGCCCAGCGCGGCTTCACCCCGGTCCTGTGCACCAGGACCGCCGGCGGCGTCTCCGAGGCGGACTACCTGGAACTGCTCCTGGAACAGCACGTCTCCGGCGTCGTCTTCGCCGGCGGCCAGTACGCCCAGGCGGACGCCTCCCACGACCACTACCGCCAGATGACCCGCCGCAAGCTCCCGGCCGTGCTCATGAACGCCGCCATAGACGACCTCGGTTTCCCCAGGGTCTCCTGCGACGACGCGGTAGCCGTGGAACAGGCGTTCGGCCACCTCCTGGCCCTGGGCCACACCCGCATCGGCGCCGTCCTGGGCCCCACCGACCACGTCCCGTCCCGCCGCAAGCTGACCGCCCTCACCACCTGCGCCGAGAACGCCAACGCGGAACTCTTCGAAGAACACGCCATGTTCTCCCTGGAAGGAGGCCAAGCAGCCGCGACCCGCCTCCTGAACAAGGGCGTCACCGCCATCGTCTGCGCCTCCGACCCCCTGGCCCTGGGCGCGGTCCGGGCAGTCCGCCGCCAGGGCCTGAAAGTCCCGAACGACATCTCGATCGTCGGCTACGACGACTCGGCCTTCATGACCTGCACCGAACCCCCGCTGACCACCGTCCGCCAACCCATCGAAGCCATGGGCCGCGCAGCCGTGGAACTCCTGGCGAACCAGATCGCCGGCACAGCGGTCCCCGACGAAGAACTCCTCTTCGAACCAGAACTGGTGGTCCGCTCCTCCACCGCCCCGGCCCCCCGCTGACAGCACCACGCCAGGCACCCACCCCCCAGCACCCCCAGCGCCCCAGCACCTCCCACAGCACCTCATCGGACCCGCCACCAGCAACGGGTCCCGATTTGACATGGGTTCGAGTGCCATAGGCTGGTCGGAGCCGGCAGGCTCGGCGGGACGCTTTACCCCGCCGTGCCTGCCGGCTGCGGCCTGCCTCCGGTACTCGTAAGGGCCCCATGTCACATCGAGACCCTTCGCAACCAGGCACCCAGGGCTACCCAAGCCCAGCCCTCCCGCACCCGAGTGCAGAACTCACCCCTCCCGAACGTTCGACACGACAGTCCCGAACGTTCGACTCGCGCACCCCAACGCGCAACCACTCACCTCGGACCACCCCACGTCAACCGTGAACCCCACCGGCCCCAACCGTGAAACTCACCGGTCCTGAACGTACGACTCGCCCGACGCGAACGTACGACTCACCGGGCCCGAACGTACGACACGACCGGCCCGAACGTACGACTCGCGGAACCGAGATGTACCGGGACGACGCGCGCACCTCTATGGGAGCGCTCTCGCTTGAGCGGGGCTGTCAACCCGAGCCAGCAGGCTTACGAACCTGTGTCGCGAAGTTGCGGAATGAAGTAGACATCTTGCGGATATGTGTCAGGTAGACCTACCGTGTGCGCCACACCACACCCGAGGAGGGTCCGCCGACATGAACTCACCCAACCTCCGCAGAGCGGCGGGGTTGCTGCTGGCAGGCAGCCTGAGCCTCACCGCAGCCACGGCCTGTTCCCAGGGCGACGACCAGGGGGCCTCCAACGGCAAGGTCACGCTCGTCGTCAACGGCCAGCCACCGCAGACCCAGGCGTTCGACCGCAAGGTCTTCGACGAGGACGTCGCGGAGTTCGAAGCGGCCAACCCCGACATCGACATCGAGCCGCGCGAGGGGTTCATGGACCCCCAGACGTTCTCCGCGAAGCTGGCGGGTGGCCAGCTCGAAGACGTCTACTACGCCTACTTCACCGACCCGGCGAACCTCATCGCCCGCCGCCAGGCGGCCGACATCACCGAGTACGTCGAGGACGTGCCGAACTACGGCGCGATCCGCCAGGAGCTCCGCGACGTGTTCAGCGCGGACGGCAAGGTCTACGGCGTCCCCACCGCCAACTACTCCATGGGCCTGGTCTACAGCCGCAAGCTGTTCACCCAGGCCGGCCTGGACCCCGACCAGCCGCCGAAGACCTGGGACGACGTCCGGCAGGCCGCCAAGAAGATCGCGGACCTGCCCGGCAACGAGGTCGGCTTCGCCGAGTACAGCCGCGACAACCAGGGCGGCTGGCACTTCACCGCCTGGATGTACTCCGTGGGCGGCCGCATCGCCCGCCAGGACGGCGGCAAGTGGGTCGCGGACTTCAACAACGACCGGGGGAAGGAAGTCCTGAACCACCTCAGGGACATGCGCTGGACCGACAACAGCATGGGTGAGAAGCAGCTGCTGGTCATCGAGGACGTCCAGCAGATGATGGGCGCCGGCCAGCTCGGCATGTACATCGCCGCGCCGGACAACGTCCCCACCCTGGTCAACCAGTTCGACGGCGACTACGCCGACTACGGCCTGACCGCCATCCCCGAGGGCGAGGGCACGCTCATCGGCGGCGAGGGCTACATGGTCAACCCCAAGGCGTCGCCGGAGAAGATCCGCGCCGGCCTCAAGTGGGTGGCCTGGAAGTACCTCAACCCGGACCGCATCGAGAAGAACCTCCAGCGCTACAAGGACCAGGGCCAGCCCATCGGCCTGCCGGTCCCGCCGGCCGCCGACATCTGGACCGGCGACATCGCCGCCAAGCAGGACCAGCTCAAGAAGAGCATGGCCACCGTCCCGGTCGAGAACTTCCAGTCCTACGTGGACGTCAAGCCCGAGGGCCTCATCGAGCCGCCGAACGCCCAGCAGGTCTACGCGGTGCTCGACAACGTCATGCAGGCCGTGCTCACCAAGTCCGACGCGGACGTCGACCAGCTGCTGGCGGACGCCGAGGCCAAGGTGAACAACGTCCTCTCGCAGGTCAAGTGATGCGCCGCCGCGTCGCGGAGAACCTGACCGCGTACGGGTTCCTGGCCGCCGCCCTGGTCTGCTTCGCGGTGTTCTCCTGGTACCCGATCGCGCGCGGGGCCGTGCTGGGCTTCCAGCAGGTCGACTTCGTCAACGACCCCGTCTGGGTCGGCTGGGAGAACTTCGAACGCCTCTTCGCCGACCCCCTGTTCGCCACGGCGTGGCGCAACACCCTGCTGTTCACCGCGCTGGCGCTGGTCTTCGGCTTCGTCGTGCCGTTCCTGCTCGCGGTGGTGCTCAACGAGCTCCGGCACTTCAAGGCGTACTTCCGGCTGGTCGTGTACCTGCCGGTGATGCTGCCGCCCGTGGTCGCCGCGCTGATCTGGAAGTGGATGTACGACCCCGGTCCGGGCCTGCTCAACACCGCGTTGCGCGGGCTCGGGCTGGAGGGCCTGTCGTGGCTGGACAGCTCCGACACCTCGATGCTGTCCCTGGTGATCGTGGCGACCTGGGCGAACCTGGGCACCGCCACGCTCGTCTACCTGGCCGCCCTCCAGAGCATCCCGGGCGACCTGTACGAGGCGGCCGAGCTGGACGGCGCGGGCGTGCTGCGCAGGCTGTGGCACGTCACCGTCCCGCAGACCCGCTTCGTGCTGCTGGTGCTGCTCCTGCTCCAGGTCGTCGCGACCATGCAGGTGTTCACCGAGCCCTACGTGATGACCAGCGGCGGCCCCGACGACTCCACCGTCACCGTCCTGCTCCTGCTCTACCGCTACGCCTTCTACTACAACGACTTCGGCACCGCGAGTGCCCTGAGCCTGTTGCTGCTGCTGGTGCTCGGCGCGTTCACCGCGCTGTACCTGCGGGTGACGCGGAAGGCGGACGCGTGAGGACGCTCATCGCGCCGGGGCGGTCGCGCACCGGCTACACCATCGCCCTCGTCGTCACCACGGTCGTGCTCACCGCGGTCTTCGTCGTGCCCCTGCTCTGGGTCGTCGTCTCCGCCATGAAACCGGCCGTCGAGCTGGCCCGCGTGCCACCGACCGTGCTGCCGGACACCTGGACCCCGGGCACCTACGCGGAGGCGTGGGACCTGATGGACCTGGGCGCCTACTTCTGGAACACGGTCGTGGTCGCGGTGGGCGTGTGGGCGGTGCAGCTCGCCGTGGACGTGCCCGCCGCCTACGCGCTGTCCCGGCTCAAGCCGGTGCTGGGCCGGGGAATCCTCGGCGCGATGCTGGTGACCCTGATGATGCCCGCCGCGGTGCTGCTGGTCCCCACCTACATGACCATCGCCGACCTGGGCCTGCTCAACAACCCGGCCGCGCTGTGGCTGCTGGGCGCGGCGAACGCCTTCACGGTGTTCCTGCTCAAGCGGTTCTTCGACCAGCTGCCGGTGGAGGTGCTGGAGGCGGCCCGGATCGACGGCGCGAACCAGCTCACCATGCTGTGGCGGGTCGTGCTGCCGCTGTCCAGGCCGATCCTGGCGGTCGTGTCCATCTTCGCCGTGGTGGCCGCGTGGAAGGACTTCATCTGGCCGCTGCTGGTGTTCTCGGACCCGACGCGGCAGACGCTCAGCGTGGCGCTCCAGCGCTTCGCCCCCGACACCCCGGTCAACCTGCTGCTGGCGGGGCTCGTGCTCTCCAGCCTGCCGATGATCGGTCTGTTCCTGGTGTTCCAGCGGCACGTGCTCGCGGGTCTCACCGCGGGCAGCGTGAAGGGGTGACCCGGACACCCGTGCCAGGCCGACCCGACGCCCGCGTGAGGCCGGTCCCGCACCCGTGCGGGCCGGCCGACACCCACGCGGGGCCTGCCAGTACCGAAGGGACCCCGTCACCCGGGGGCCCATCACCGAGGGAGGGATCCACATGAACTGGTGGCGAGGTGCGGCCATCTACCAGGTGTACCCGCGCAGCTTCGCCGACGGCAACGGCGACGGGGTCGGGGACCTGGCGGGACTCCGCCAGAAGCTCCCCCACCTCGCCGAGCTGGGTGTGGACGCGATCTGGCTCAGCCCGTGGTACCCCTCCCCGATGGCCGACGGCGGCTACGACGTCGCCGACTACCGCGACATCGAACCGGTGTTCGGCACGCTCGTCGAGGCGGAGAAGCTGATCGGCGAGGCCCACGCCGTGGGCCTGCGGGTGATCATCGACATCGTCCCCAACCACTGCTCCGACCGGCACCCGTGGTTCCAGGAGGCCCTGGCGGGCCGGGGCCGCGACCGGTTCTGGTTCCACGAGGGCGACGAGCCGCCGAACGACTGGCGGTCCCGCTTCGGCGGGCCGGCGTGGAGCCGCACCCCCGACGGCAAGAGCTGGTACCTCCACCTCTACAGCCCCGAGCAGCCGGACCTGAACTGGACCAACCCCGAGGTCCGGGCCGAGTTCGAGTCGATCCTGCGGTTCTGGCTGGACCGCGGCATCGACGGCTTCCGCATCGACGTGGCCGACGGCCTGGTCAAGGACTTCTCCCGGCCGGACGCCGAGACCCCGTACTCCGACCAGGACGGCGTGCACGAGATCTACCGCTCCTGGCGGCGGGTGCTGGACGAGTACCCGGACGACCGGGTGTTCGTGGGGGAGATGTGGCTGCCGGACCCGGCGCGGTTCGCCCTCTACCTGCGGCAGGACGAGCTGCACTCGGCCTTCAACTTCGACTTCCTGTGCTGCCCGTGGGACCCGACCGAGCTGCGCCGGGTGATCGACGCGACGCTGGCCGCGCACGCGCCGGTGGGCGCGCCGCCCACCTGGGTGCTGTCCAACCACGACGTGACCCGGCACGTGTCGCGGATGGGCCGCGCGGACACCTCGTTCGACTTCGGCCGCCGCCAGCACCTCACCCCGACCGACCTGGAGCTGGGCGCGAAGCGGGCGCGGGCGGCGATCATGCTGACCACCGCGCTGCCCGGCTGCGTCTACGTCTACCAGGGCGAGGAGCTGGGCCTGGAGGAGGTCGACGACCTGCCGGACGAGCTGCGGGAGGACCCGGTGTGGGAGCGCTCGGGCCACACCGACCGCGGTCGGGACGGCTGCCGCGTGCCGATCCCGTGGGGCGACGACGGCGCGACGTGGCTGCCGCGGCCGGCGCACTGGGGGTCGCTGTCGGTGGCCGCGCAGACCGGGGACCCGGACTCGATGCTGGCGCACTACCGGAACGTGCTCGGGCTGCGGCACGCCGAGCGGGCGCTGGGCGACGGGCCGATGGAGTGGCTGGACCTCGGTCCGGGGGTGGTCGCGTTCGCCCGGGGCGACGACTTCGCCTGCGTGCTCAACCTGTCCGCCGAGCCGGTGGCCCTGCCGGAGCACGACGGGGTGCTGCTGACCAGCGGTCCCCTGGCCGACGGGGCGCTGCCGCCGGACACCGCGGCCTGGCTGCGCCGCACGCGCTGAGCGGTTGCCGGCAGCACCCCCGGGATTCCCGCCGGGTCCCCTCAGCAGGTGGGCGGTCCGGGGGCACCCGCCCCCGGACCGGCCTTCCCGGTCCGCTTCACCAGGTTGCACTCCAGCCGGCCGAGCACCCGCGCCGCCTCGGCCCGCTCGCGCTCGTCCATGCCGTCGACGGTCGCCTCCTCCAGCTCCCGCCACACGCGCTCCACCTCGCGGCGCAGCGCCTGGCTCGCCGTCGACGGCTCCACCAGCGTGGCGCGGCCGTCGTCCGGGTCGGGCACGCGGCGCACGAACCCGGCGCGCTCCAGCCGCTGCACGGTCCGCGTCATGGTGGCCGAGTCGGTGTCCAGCACGCAGCACAGCTCGGACTGCCGCCGCGGCCCGTGGTCCCACAGGTGCATCATCACCAGCTCCTGGCCCGGGTGGAGCCCCGCCTGCCTGAGCAGCTGACCCGCGAGCATCCGGTGCAGGCGCGCCACGCGGAAGATGGAGTGGCTGATCCGACCGTCCACCGCTGCCCCCGGCACAGGGATTGACGTGCGGATTTGGTCGTTGTCGGACATATCGACAGGGTACTCCGGTCCCGTTGTGATCGCTGACACATGACGTAGTGGGGAATACTTCGCACGCGGTTAGCTGTTCGGACAGGTAAATGGGCTATCCGGAGGGGACCGCGATGAGCACCGCGTTCGAGCCGTTCGACCTGGCGGGCACCGAGCTCGCCAACCGCATCGTCATGGCGCCGATGACCCGCAGCCGGGCGCCCGGCACCCTGCCGACCCGCGCGACGGCCGAGTACTACGCGCAGCGCGCGAGCGCCGGCCTGATCGTCACCGAGGGCATCCAGCCGTCCGCGGTGGGCCAGGGCTACCCGAACACGCCGGGCCTGCACAGCGACGAGCAGGTGGCGGCCTGGCGCGTGGTCACCGACGCGGTGCACGGGGCGGGCGGCCGGATCTTCGCCCAGCTCATGCACGCCGGCCGCATCGGGCACCCGAGCGTGCTGCCCGACGGCCTGCACCCGGTGGGCCCCTCCGCGGTGCGGCCGGCGGGCAAGCTGTTCACCGGCGCCGGCATGGTGGACTTCCCCACCCCGGTCGAGCTGACCGGCGTCGAGGTCGAGGCCACCGTGGCGGACTTCGCCGCCGCCGCCCGCAACGCCGTGGCGGCCGGGTTCGACGGCATCGAGCTGCACGGCGCCAACGGCTACCTGCTGCACCAGTTCCTGTCCGGCAACTCCAACCGGCGCAGCGACGAGTGGGGCGGCCCGGTGGAGAACCGGATCCGCTTCGCGGTCGAGGTGGCCCGCGCGACCGCCGAGGCGATCGGCGCGCACCGCGTCGGCCTGCGGATCTCCCCGGCCAACCGGTACAACGACATCGCCGAGGACGACCACGGGCAGGTGTACCCGGCGCTGGTCGACGCGATCAACCCGCTGGGCCTGGCCTACCTGCACATCGCCGAGCAGGACGAGCGCCCGCTCACCCTGGAGCTGCGCGAGCGCTTCTCCGGCGCGCTGATCCTCAACCCGCACACCCCGGACGGCGTGACCGGCGTGGACGAGCTCCACCTGGTGGAGGACGGCACCGCGGACGCCCTGGCGTTCGGCGCCCTCTTCCTGGCCAACCCGGACCTGCCCGCCCGCCTGGCGAGCGGCGGCCCGTTCAACGCCCCGGACCAGTCCACCTTCTTCGGCGGCGCCGAGAAGGGCTACACCGACTACCCGGCGCTGGCCGCCGCCCGCTGAGCGGCACCACCCCGAAGAACCCCGGACGACCCCGCAGCTCGAACCCGGGGGTCCCGGAGCACGAGCCCCGTTCACCCGCGAGGTGGACGGGGCCTCCTGTTCTCGGAACCCGGAACGCGTGCGAACCGGACCGGGATCGACCGGAAATTCACCCACCGGTGTGGGTTCGGTCACGAAAACCGGGCGCAACCCGGTCAACACGCGTCACGATGTGCCGCTGGTCACGCTTTCGTGGCGGTGTTGGCCCGAATGCCCGGCCCGACCGGACAGCGGTGGCCCGAGCAGGCAACAGGAGGTGGGACGTGCGGGCGGACGAGCGCAAGCGCCGCATCCTGGCCCGAGCACGCGCCGACGGCCGGGTTGACGTGGCGGAGATCGCGGTCGAGCTACAGGTGGCCCAGGAGACCGTGCGCCGCGACCTGCGGGCGCTCGACGAGCACGGCCTGGTCCGCCGCACGCACGGCGGCGCGTTCCCGGTGGAGAGCGCGGGCTACGAGACCGGCCTGAAGTTCCGGACCCACTCGATGGTGCCGGAGAAGCGGCGGATCGCCCGCGCCGCCGCGGAGCGGTTGGGCGACGCGGAGACGGTCTTCATCGACGAGGGCCACACGCCGCAACTCGTCGCCGAGAGCCTGCCCACCGGTCGGCCGCTGACCGTGGTCACCGCGTCGCTGCCCACCGCGGCGGCCCTGTCCGAGGTGCCCTCGACCACGGTCCTGCTGCTGGGCGGCCGGGTGCGGGGCCTCACCCTGGCCGCCGTGGACCACTGGGCCATCCGGATGCTCGCGGACATGGTGATCGACCTCGCCTACCTCGGGGCGAACGGCATCTCGCGCGAGCAGGGCCTCACCACCCCCGACCCGGCGGTGGGCGCGGTCAAGGCGCAGGCGCTGGCGTCGGCCCGCCGGCGGATCTTCGTCGGCGTGCACTCCAGGTTCGGGGTGTCGAGCTTCCACCGCTTCGCGCGGGTCGCGGACCTGGAGGCGATCGTCACCGACTCGGCGCTGCCCGCGGGCGAGGCGCACCGCTACTCCCTGCTCGGCCCGAAGGTCTTCCGGGTCTGACCCGCGAACCCCCGGACCCCGCCGCGGCCGGACTGCCGTTCGTCGCGACGCCGGTGATCCCACCGGTGCCGCTTTCGCGTGCCCGCGGCAAGACCGGGGTTCCCCCGCCGGCACGCGAAAAGGCCCGGTCTCCTCGGCGGCAGCGGGGGACCGGGCCTTTCGGCGTTCGTGTCGGCGCGTCAGCGCCTCAGTGCGTCAGTCGCGGGCCGCACGCCTGCGCTGCATGATCAGCAGCGCCGCGCCGCCACCCAGCAGGACCACGCCGATCACCAGCGGGATCGCGATGCTGGCGCCGGTGTTGGCCAGCGGGGTCTCCTCGGCGGCGATCGGCACGACCGAGGTCGGGGCGACCGTCGTGGTCGGCGACACGGCCACGGAGGACTCCTGCGCCGGCGGCTGCTCGGCGGGCGGCTGCTCCGCGGGCGGCTGCTCGGCCGGCGGCTCCTCCCCGGGGGGCTCCTCGGCGGGCGGCTGCTCGGCCGGGGGCTCCTCCTCCTCGACGCAGGACGGGACGGTCTTCGTGCCGCGGATCGACCACTTCTTGTTGTTCTGCTCGTCGATCGGGTCGTTCCACGCCTCGATCACAATGGTGTAGGTCAGCTCGACCTTGCTGTCACTGGTGTAGGTCTTCTCGAAGTTCTTGTCGAACGACTGGCTGTCGATCTCCTTGCCGTCGAGCGAGACCTTGACCGTGTTCTTGTTCGCCTCGTGCTTGTCGTACTGCGTCGCCTTGATGGTCAGGGTGCTCTTCTCGCCCTGGCACCCGGCGATGAAGTCCTGGTTGTGCGCGAAGGCGGGAGCGGCGAAGAAGACGGACGCGGACGTCGCGACGGCGAGGGTGCCGAGGAACGCGCCAGCTCTGGCGAGCTTCATGAGAGTGCTCCTGAGGGGAGGGCTGAGGAGAGACGGCGGTCACCATATACGGGGAACGGCAACCACTCGATTGGGGGACCTGTGATTACTTTCCGCATCTACCGCCGCAACCGTCCCCAGAGGATGGCCAGCGCGATCCCACCGCCCGTGAACAGCGGCGATCCCAGGGCCGACAGCAGACCTGCTCGCCCCCCGAACGTTCCGGTTCAGCCTGATCAGCCGCGCTGACCACGGCTTTCACCGAGGTGGACGGCAGGTGGGAGATCAACGGCCGTGTGGTGCCCGTGGTCGTTTCCACAGTGGTCGAAGTCGTGACGGTCGCTACTTCGTTTTTTGGCGCAATCGTTACCGGCGCCGTGGTCACCACGGGCACCTGGCGCGTGTGGACGATCACTTTCCGGGTGAACGACCGGGCCTTCGACCCGCGCGGGTCGTCCCACGCGCGCGCCCGGACCACGAAGGCGTGCGGCACGCTCCCGGGTTCGCCGCAGGTCCGCCGGAAAGACCGGCGGAACCGGCCGTCCTCAAGGGACCGACCGCCGCCGGACACCTCGACCGGGTCGCCCCGTCGCCCGTCGTACCGGCTCAGCTCGACGGTCGGCCCGGCCCGGCCCCCGACGCGCCCGCCCTTGATCGACGGGGTGCGGTCGGACGCGGGGGTCGCGGTCGCGGGGGTCGAGACCAGGACGCCGGGGGCGACCCCGGCGATTCGGGCGGACGGCATTCCAGTGCTCCGGGTGGTGCGGCGGGGGGTGCACTTCCGGGTACGGACACCGGGGGCCCGGCGTTCAACCCGGGCGTTGGTCGATTCGGGTGAAACCCGCCGCGCCGGGGGTCCCGGGGCCGGGCACGCCGCCCCCCGGGCCCCGAGCCCCCGCCCCCAACCCCCGGGCCGCCCTGCTCGCCGGAATTTCGCGACCCCACCGGCCGGCCCTCACCGACAATGCCGGGATGCCCAGGCCGGTGTGCACGCGCCGGCCAGGCTGGCCGACGACTGGCCGGCGCAACGGCAGGCGTGCCTCGACGTGCTGTGCGGCTACCTCAGGACGCGGCGCGAGGACGAGCGGGACGACGACCAGGTCCGCCGGGCGATCACCTCGGCCCTCGCCGCCCACCTGCGCCGCGACAGCGGTGAGCCGAGCTGGTCGGACCTCCGCGTCGACCTCGCCGGGGCCCACCTGGTGGACGTCGACCTCACCGGCGCCGTGTTCTCCCGGCGGGCCCGCTTCGCCGGCGCGGCGTTCACCGGTACCTGCGTCCTGGACGGCGTCACCTTCGAGGGGGCGCGGACTTCACGGGCGCGCGGGTGTTCAACGGGCTACTGCGGCTGGAGGGCTGCGAACCGGGGAAGGGCACCGCGTTCCGGGGGTTCGGGACGGAGCGCGGCGGGACGGTCGTCCTGTTCCAGCGGACCGGCAGGCGGGTCGACTTCTCCCGCGCCGGCGGCGGCTTCCCGGCCGACGCGGACGTCGGCCTGGGCGGCGTGACGGTGGCCGACAGGGGAGAGGTGGTGGTCCCGCAGGTGCTGATCGACACCGGGGTCGTCCGGTGGGGGCCGTTCTCCTCCGCCCCCGAGGACGCCCTGACGTTCACACCCCGGGACGACGACCCGTTCGCGCGCTGGAGTTCGCGGGACGCGGACACCGGTGCGGGCGGCCGGTCGCACCGGCCGCCCGCACCGGTGGTCGTCAGCTCCTCGCGTACACGTCCGTGCCGACCGACGTCACCGTCGAGAGGCCCGCGAACAGCTGGTTCACCCGGTTCGCCTCCTGGGCGTTCGGGTAGGTGCTGCGGCAGGACGTGCCCGCGCTGCCGCCCGACATCAGGTACGAGCAGATGCCGTTGTACGTATCGGGCAGGCCGAGGCCGTGCCCGATCTCGTGCGCCACGATCCGCAGCGACGAGTGACCCGCCGCCACGTCACGCGTGTCGATGTAGATCGTGGCGCACCCGAGCCCGCAGGGGTAGGCCCGGGAACCGCCCCCGGTGGTCGCGGAGATCCGGATCGTGGCGCCGCTCCCGCGGACGAGCCGCAGGTTGGGCACCCGGGAGTTCCAGATCTGCGCGGCCTGGTCGGCTTCCGCCGAGTAGCCGGAGGCGCTGTAGTAGACGGTCCTGGCCATCGCCGACGGCGGCGCGGCCGCTGCCGACGCCGGACCGACCAGGACCGTCGCCAGCAGGGCGAAAGTGGTGAACAACGCGCCCACCAACGGGCGTGCGAATTTCTCGACCACACGATCTCCTTCGGTGCAGGGGTGGAAGGTTCTCGTGTGTCACGACATTAAGAGCAGGGGAACGGCCGGGGTCATAGGTCTTGGTCATAGATGCCGCTGATGCCCCACGGCAGCGCGTCCGCCATCAACCCCACCATGCCCGAGACCAGCCGCAACTGGTCGACGTCGCGGACGTCGGCCTCCACCAGGCGCGGCGAGCACACCACCACCGCCACCGCCTGCGCCCGGGACAGCGCCACGTTCACCCTGTTGCGCGACAGCAGGAAGTCCAGGCCGCGCGGCAGGTCCACGGCCGCCGACGAGGTCATGGTGGTGACCACCACCGGCGCCTCCTGGCCCTGGAACCGGTCCACCGTGCCGACCCGCACGTGCCCGTACCCGTGCTTCTCCAGCTCCCGCCGCACCAGCCGCACCTGGAGGTTGTACGGCGCCACCACCAGGAAGTCGTCCTCGTCCAGCGCCCGCGCGCCCGGCCCGTCGACCCACAGCCTGCCCATCAGCGACCGCACCACGTCCACCACGGCCGCCGCCTCCTCTGCCGACGACGTGGTGTTGCCCGAGTGCTCCACCGAGTGCAGGTAGACGCCCGGCCGCACGCCCGCGACGGCGCGTTCGGCCGCGCTGGGGTGGGCCCGCAGCAGCCCGGCGTAGGACAGGTTCGACACCGGCTCGCACACCGCCGGGTGCAGCCGCCGCGTCTGGTCCAGGAAGTAGCCCAGCTCGGGCGGGATCACGTCCGCGTCGCCGATCAGGTGCCCCAGCGCCGACGCCTCCGCCCCCGCCGGGTGCGTGCCCTGCACGACCTGCGGCAGCTGCTGCGGGTCGCCCAGCAGCACGAGGTTGCGCGCGCACGTCGACACGGCCAGCGCGTCGGCCAGCGCGAACTGCCCGGCCTCGTCCACGATCAGCACGTCGAACGGCTGCTCGCGCAGCGCGGTGTTGGCGAACGTCCACGCCGTGCCGCCGACCAGGTGACCGCCGCCCTGGTCCGTCCGCCACCGCACCAGCGCCGGGTTGTCGCGCGGCTGCTCCCAGGCGCAGTCCTTCGCCGGCGCGCCCTTCGCCCGCTTCGCGGTCGGGATCGGCACGCCCAGCTCCCGCCCCGCCGCCAGGGCCGCCGAGAGCACGTTCTCCACCGCCTTGTGGCTGGTGGACGTCACGCCGACGCTGCGCCCGCCCCGGATGAGGTGCGCGATCAGCCGGCCCGCCAGGTAGGTCTTGCCCGCCCCCGGCGGCCCCTGCACGGCCAGCGCGGAGCCGTCCAGCGCGTCCACGGCCGCGATCACGTCGGCGATCAGGTCGTCCGAGCGCGGCAGCGCCCCGACGCGCAGCCGCGGCGGCGTGCGCCGCACCAGGTCCACGCCGGGGTGCGGCGGCAGCTCCGGCAGGGCGTCCACGACCGCCGCGGCCAGGTCGTAGACCGCCTCGTCCTTCGGCGTGGGCCGCACCGGGCTGCCGGGCAGCACCGCGATGGGCTGCTCGCCGTCCACGTCGTCCGGCGAGGTGCTCTCCAGCAGCACGACGTCCTCGGCCGACTCGGCCACCACGACGGCGTCCCGCGAGCGGTTGGGCGCGCCCTTGTAGAGCAGCCGCACCTGGTCGCCGGTCGCGAACGGGTGCGGGCGCTCCGGGTCGCACCACGCGCGCACCTCGCGCTTGGCCTTGCGGACCCGCCCGGAGGGCATCACCCAGTCCTCGGCGCGCACCGACACCGGCACCGCGCACGCGCCGTCCGACTCCAGCTCCGACAGCGGCGCGCCCATCTGCCGGAAGAAGTCCCACCACGCCGGGTTGGTCTCGCGCCGGTGGTAGCCGACGGCGGCGGCCAGCAGCGCCCGCGCGCGCTGGTCGTCGTCCGCCTCGGCAGGGTTGTCCGGCAGCCCCTCCACCAGCGGGTCGACCACGGCCGCCAGCCGCGCCGCCCGCTCGGCCCGGCGCTGCGCGGCCAGCTCGTCCTCGATCTCCTGGGTGAACGACGGCTCCGGCACGTGGGGCTGGACGCCGGCCTCGGCGCGGACGTCGACCAGGAACCGGTACAGCCGCAGCGCGGAGACGCAGTCGGCGGCGTTGTAGTCGGCGATGCCGGCCAGGACCTCCTCGGCGCGCGCCGGGTCCGCGCCGCGCAGCGCCAGGTACTGCTCGTACGCCTCGATGCCGGAGAGCGCGTTGGTGACCTCGCCGGTGCGGGCGGGCATGTACAGGGGTTCCAGGTACTTGATCGAGTACGACCGCTGCGACACCCGCAACGCCTTGCGCACCACCGAGTACAGGTCCACCAGCGCGCCGGAGCGCAGCAGGTGGTCCACGGCCTCCTCCCGGGTGCCGTGCAGCGCGGCGAGCTTCTTGAGGGCGTTCACCTCGTAGGGCGCGTAGTGGTAGACGTGCGCGCCGGGGTTGGCCTCCAGCCGCCCCACCGCGAAGTCCACGAACCGCTCGAACGCGAGCTTCTCCAGCCTGCGGTTGTGCGCCCAGAACGGCGTGAACGCGCCCTCGGCGTCGACCACGCCGAACAGGTACTCCAGCCCCTCGCCGTCGAGCGCGAACGGGTCGCCCTCCATGTCGAAGAACAGGTCGCCCGGGTCGGGCACGGGCAGCGCGGCCAGCGCCTCGGGCGCGACCACCTCGAACGCCACCTCGCCGGTCGGGTTCGCCTCGGTGCGGGAGCGGTCCTGGACCACCTGGAGCGCGGCCTGGGCGCGCAGCCCGGCGAAGGTCGCGGCGGACATGGTGGCGGGCCGGTCGGCCTGGCCGGCGACCGCCAGCGCGTCGATCGTGCCGAGCCCGGCGGCGGTGAGCTTGCGGCGCTGGTCGGCGCGGATGCCCGCGACCAGCGACAGGTCCCGGTCCCGCTCGCGACCGCCGGCGCAGTGGCGGGCGAACCGGCAGGTCGCGCAGGCGGGCCGCTCGTCGTCCCAGAGCCGGGCGGGCAGGACCGCCGGTTCGGCCAGCCGGACCCGCAGCCGGGCGGTGAGGTCGCGGACCAGCGGCCGGAAGTCGGCCACCCGGAACGAGCGGGTGGTGTCGTCGCCGAGCAGCAGGTGCATCCGGGGGCCGGCGTGCGGTCCCAGGGCGTCCGCGTAGGCGGTCAGCTGCACCACGGCGGCCGGGGTGGCGTGGCGGGCGAGCTTCGCGTCGTGCGGCTCGTAGCGGTGCGCGCCGTCGTGCTCGCCCGCGACGAGGAAGTCGGCGCGCCCCTGGAAGCCGTCCGCGTAGAAGACGGCCTGGTAGATCACCGGGGCCCGGTCGGCGATGGCGGCGGCGGTCCGCGCGGCGGCGGCCACCAGCGCCTCGTGGGTGGGCGCGGGCTGGGGGATCTCGACCACCTGGCCCCGCGCCCGGAACCGCTCCAGCACGGCCTGCTCGTGCGCCAGGCCGTGGCGGGCGGCCAGGGTGCCGCGCTGTTCCTCCGGCACGGGCGCGCCGGGGACCCCGCGCGACAGGGCCAGCGACAGCCGGCTGCGGTGCTCGCACTCCAGCAGGTCCACCAGGTCCGACGGGGAGTGCACCAGGTGGCCGTCGGCGTTGAGCATGGCGCGCAGTATCGCCGCCGGACGCCCCCGGTCCGAGGACCGCCCCCGGCGCGTCGCGGACTGCGACGCTCGCCACCCGGGGTGGTCACCACCTGCGGCGCACACCACCCGGGGTGGTCACCACCTGGCGCTCGCCACCCGCGGGCGCTCAGCCGGACCGGGCGCTCGCCACCCAAGGCGCCCACCACCTGGTGCTCGCCACCCGGCGCTCTCCACCTAGGGCGCTCTCCACCTAGGGCGCTCAGCCGGACCGGGCGGCCTCCCATCGGCCCCGGTGCGCGGCGGCCTCCGCCTCGGCCTCGGCCAGCGCGGCGGCGGGCAGCGGTTCGGCGCACCACGCGCGCAGCACGGCCGCCACCTCCGCGGTGAACCGCACGCCGGTCGGCGTCAGCGCGCCGCTGTCCAGCAGCGTCTCCGCGGCGGTCAGCGCGGCCGACCGCCAGCGCGCGTACTCCACCCGCGCCGCCGCGCCCGGCCGGTCCCGCCAGAAGCCCGCCACGCCCAGGTGCGCGTACGTCCCGTGCAGCAGCCCGGCCGCCGGCCGCGGGTCCTCCCGCCACGGCGCGTAGAACAGCTCCCGCCGGTCGGGCTCGACCAGCGCGAACAGGTCCATCAACGCCGACAGCTTGCTGTGCTGGACCTCGTGCGCCAGCGTCACCGCGACCGCTTCGGCGTCCGGCGCGGGCGACAGGAACACGCAGCCGTAGGCGTCCGCCACGGTCGCGCTGCTGGTGCCCGAGGGCGGCGGCGGCATCGGCGTCAGCACCGCCACGACCTCGGCCACCTCCGCGGCGACCGCCGGGTGGTCCCGCGCCAGCAGCTCCCACGCCGCCCCGACCTGCTCCCGCAGCCGCGGCAGGTCCGGCGCGGTGTCCACCGGCAGCCCGTCGGGCACCCCGCCGCCCGCCCACAGGTCCACCTGGAGCACGGCGGGGCCCAGCCTGACCTCGGGCAGCGGCTCGTGGCGCAGGCCGGGCCCGACCACGACCCCCAGCGACGGCAGCGCGACCACCTCCGCCGGCGGGAACCCCGGGTCCACCGGCACCCCGGCGCGCACCGCCGCCGCGGCCGCGGTGAACGCCAGCTCACCGGCCCGCCCGCGCCCCGCGACCGTCCGCGTCGCCCACGCCCCGACCGACGGGTGGTCGAGCACCCGCGCCACCGCGCCGGGGTTCGCCCGGTGGGCCTCGCAGAGCAGTTCGTAGGCGGGGCGCGCCTCGGGGGCGGACGCGATGGACCGGATCATCAGCAGGGTCCGGCTGCGCCGGGCCAGCCGCAGCACCCGCAGCGCCGACCCGCCGCCGCCCCGGGCCAGCGCGGTGAAGTCCGCCTCGGACAACCGGAAGGGCTCGACGGCGGGGGAGTCGCCGGGGGAGCCACCACCCACCGACCCCGCGCCCACCGACCCCGAGACCGGCCCCGCGTTCACGCCAGCTCCGCGAGGTCCGCCGCCACCCTCGACCGCACGTGCCCGATCAACCGGGCCAGGTCGGGGCAGTACACCGAGGGCCGGTCGAACCCCGCGCCCGCCAGGTACCGGTGCGCCCGCAACCCACCACCGCACACCCGCACCACCGGGCACCTCCGGCACACCCCCGACAACCCGGCCAACCCCTCCCGCGCCGCCCGCACCGGCGCCAGCTCCACCGCCGCGTCGAACGGGTCGCGCGCCACGTTCAACCCGGTCGCCGCCGCGGCGGGGGAGGACGACGCCAGGATGTCCGAGACCTCGATCGACCCGTCCGTCTCGACCACCACCTGGGCGGGCGGGTTCAGCCCGATGCCCTCCACCCCGGACCCGCCGCCCAGCAGCACGTTCAGCAGCTCCTCGAACAGCCGCACCCCCGTCACCGGCCGTTCGTACCAGCGGTCGAACACCGCGATCAGCCACTCCGCATAAGGCGTCCCGGGCGCGCCGGCCGCCCGTCCCGGCGGCGGCGCGGACCAGTTGCCGTGCGGCAACAGGAAATCGATGGCGGGCGGCGAGAATTCCACCAGCGACTCGTAGGTGCGCACCGGGTCGTTGCGCACGTCCACCACGCACAGCAGCCCGCCGTACACCCCCGGAAACCCGCGCAGCAACTCCAGCGCCGAACGCACCGCCGCCCCGCTGCCGGTGCCGTCCGGGCGCTTGCGGTGCCGGTCGTGCTGTTCCGGCGAGCCGTCCACGCTCACCCCGACCCGAACACCCAGCGAGTCGAACAACACCGCGAATTCCCGGTCCAGCAGGGTGCCGTTCGTCTGCGCGGTGAACCGGACCTCCGCGGGCACCTCGGCGCGGAACCGCGCCACCAGCGCGGCGATCGCGGCCCGGCCCGCGAGCAGCGGTTCCCCGCCGTGCAGCACCACTTCCACCTCGGTCAACCCGTGCGACCGCACGTGCTCCGCCACCCGTTCGGCGGTGTGCGCGACGACGTCCGGCGACATCGCCCGCGGCCGCGACCGCCACCGCTGGTCGGCCAGTTCGTAGACGTAGCAGTAGTCGCACGCCAGGTTGCACCGACCGTGCACCTTCACCACGAACTGGCGGAACGGCAGCGCTTTCATCAACCCCCCGATTCCGGTCCCCCGGAGCAATCAAACACAGCTCACCGCCCGCTACTTCCGCCGATCGGAGGATTCGCGACGCTTTTCCCCGCACTTCACTACGATGGAACCGCGCCCGTCGGTCCGACCGGCATTCGGGTGAGCGAGCGGACAAACCCGCAGCATTGCGGTGAGGGGGCACGCCGGAGATGGCCGAGGAACCCGTCCTGGAGTCCGAGCTGCTGGACGTCACGGGCATCGACCCGGCCCGACTGGCCGACCTGCCGGACACCGCGCTGCGCGCCGCGCTGCGCCGCATCCTCGCGGAGAACGCCGAGCTGCCCACCAGGTTCGCCGCGTTCGAGAGCTCGCTGTGAGCGCACCCGCGATCCCGGCCGTCCGGGTGAACGGCGGCTGACGGGCGGGCGCGTGCCCGCGATCCCGCCCCCCGGTCCCCCGCCGCCCTGGAGCAGCACATGAGCAGCCCGCGCACCACCCCGCACCACCCCGCGGTCACCGCCTTCCTGTCGGCGACCGGCGGCACGGGGCGCACCAGCGCGGTGGCCAACCTGGCCTGGGTCCTGGCCACCGCCGGCCGGCGCGTGCTGGTGGTCGACTGGGGCTCGGAGGTGCCGCGCGTCCGCGAGTACCTGGAACCGTTCCTGGTGGCCCGTCGGGGCTTGCCCGACGCCCTGGCGCGCGGCCTGCTCGCCGCGTACCGGGCGGAACCCCCGGGCGACGAGGACCCGCTGCCCGCGGTGGAGCGGTTCGCCCCGCCCGCCGGTGAGGCCGGGGCCGCGGGCCACGTCGACGTGGTGTCCCCGATGGCGACCGACCCGGCGGGCAGGCCGCGGCCGGAGACCAGCCACGGCGACGCCGGCGCGATCGCCGAGCTGCGCGCCAGGCTGGCCGAGTCGGACTACGACCAGGTGCTGATCGACGCGCCGACCGGCGCGGGCGAGGAGTCCCTGACCCTCGTGGCGACGCTGTGCGAGCTGGCCGTGGTGTGCTTCCGGCCCCGCCCGCGGGCCATCGCGGACGCGGCCGACCTGGCGTCCCGGCTGCGCAAGCGCGCGCCGATCCGGATCGACGTGGTGCCCGTGGCGACGCTGTTCGACGACGCGGACGAGCAGTCCCGCGCGCGGCGCATCCGCTCGGCCATCCACGCCGCGTTCGCCGAACTGCTGGCCGGGCAGCCGAAGCGGGTGCCCGACGGCGGCGCGGTCGAGATCCCCTACCGGCCGTACGACGCGTTCGACCCGCTGCTCGCGATCCTGGTGGAGGAACCGGGCAGCGGCGCGCTGGAGACCCAGTACGGCAGGCTGGCCGCGGCCGTGACCGCCGGCGCGGTCACCGAGCCGCCGCCGGTGTCCCCGGTGCTGCGCGCCCGCTACCGGCGGGTGTTCGGCCTGGCCTCGACCGCCGAGCCGGACCGGGTGGTGGTGGCCTACGCGCCGCGCGACCGCCCGTGGTTCGACTGGGTGCGCGGCCGGTTGGAGCACGCGGGCGCGCGGGTCCGGTCGCTGGCCGACGCGCGCTCGTGGCCGGCCGCCGAGCCGCCGCCGGGCGTGGTGGTGCTGGCCTCGCCGCACCTGGGGCCGGTGCGGCTGCCCGACCGGCCGCTGACCGTGCTGCGGCTGGCGCTGGCCGAGGACGACCCGCTCGACGAGGGCCTGTCCGTGCACGAGCACACCCCGGAGACGCTGAGCGCCCGGCTGCTCGGTCACTTCGGCCTGATCGACCGGCCCGGCACGGAGCACGAGCCCGGCATGCGGGTGCCCGGCGCGCACCCGCACGTGTTCGGCCTGCCGCCGCGCCACCCCGCGTTCACCGGTCGGGACGAAGACCTGGAGGCGTTGCGCGACCGGCTGCTGGAGGCGGGTGACGACCGGGCCGAGGTGACCGTCGGCGGCGTGTCCGGCGTCGGCAAGAGCGAGCTGGCGCTGGAGTACGCCTACCGGTTCTCGTCGGACTACTCGGCGGTGTGGTGGCTGCCCGCGCACGATCGACAGGTCCTGCTCGGCGCGCTGGCCGACCTGGCGGCCCGGCTGCGCCAGCCCGGGTCCACCGACTACGGCACGCTGGCCGCGCTGGAGCGGCTCGCCGGCGACCCCGCCTACGCCCGGTTCCTGCTGGTCTACGACAACGCCGACGACCTCGACCTGGTGGCGGACCTGCTGCCGGCCGGCGTCACCGGGCACGTGCTGATCACCTCCGCGACCGACGGGGGAGCCGGGCTGGAGCTGGTGCCGATGCGCGCCGACGACAGCGCGCGGCTGCTGCTGGACCGGGTGCCGGGCCTGACCGCGGAGGACGCGCGGCGCGTCGCCGACGCCGTGGACCACCTGCCGCTGTCGCTGGACCTGGTGTCGTCGTGGTTGGGGGAGACCGCGCGGGCCGAGCTGGGCGCGGGCTCCCGCGACGCGGACGCCGCCGAGTGGGCCACCCGCACCCTGCTGGAGCAGCTCGACCGGTCCGAGGTGGCCGGCACGTCCGAAGTGGACGGCGTGGCCCGGACAGGCGGCGTGGCGCGGGCGGACGACGTGGCGCGGGCGGACGACGTGGTCCGGGCGAACGACGCGGCCCCAGCGGACAACACGGTCCGAGCGGACGGCGTGGCCCGGGTGGTCGGCGTCGCCGTGGACTCGTTGCGGGACAACGCCACCGGCCGCCTCGCCGTGCTGGTCGCGCAGCTGTGCGCGTTCCTCTCGCCGGAGGGCGCGGACCTCGGGCTGGTGCGCTCGCGGGCGTTCCTGGACTGCCTGGTCGCGGCGGGCGGGGTGGACGCCGAGCCGCTGCGGCTGGACGCGGGCGAGGTCGACCGGGTGCTCTGGCACGGCGCGCGGCACGGCCTGTTCCGCGTCGACTGGGGCGACCAGTACACGCTGCGGATGCACCGCGTGGTCCAGCGCGCGCTGCGCGAGGCCATGCCGCCCGCCGAGCGGGACGCGCGGCAGGCGGACGTGCTCGCCGCGCTGGCCGCGCTCGCGCCGACCGAGGTGGAGGACAACTCGCCCACCCGCCGCGCCCGGTTCACCGAGCTCCAGCGGCACGTCTTCCCCTCCGGCGCGATGGGCGGCGACGACCCGGAGGTCCGCCGCTGGCTGGTCAACCAGGTGCGGTTCCTGTTCACCGACGGCGGCGCGGGCGTACGGCGGGCCGCGCTGGGGCCCGGCCGCGCGCTGCTGGACTCGTGGACCGAGCGGTTCGGCGCCGCCGACCCGCTGCGCAACCGGCTGGCCGCGGAGCTGGCCAACGTCCACCGTGTGCTCGGCGAACCGGTCGAGGCGCTGCGCCTGGACGACCTGGCGCTGGCCCAGCAGCGGCGCGCGCTGGACCTCACCCACCCGCGGCCGCTGATCACCGCCCGGGGCCGGGCGGGTGACCTGCGCGGGCTGGGCCTGTTCGCCGAGGCGCTGGCCGAGGACCAGGCCACCTGGGAGGGCCTGCGCTCGGTGCTCGGCGACGACCACCCCGACACCCGCCGGGCGGCGAACAACCTGGCGTCCTCGATGTTCCTGTCCGGCGACGCGGCGGGCGCGCTCGCCGTCGAGGAGGACAACCACCGCCGGCGGAAGCGGCTGTTCGGGCCGGGCGACGCGCGGACCTGGACCACGCTTGCCCAAGTAGGGCTCTACCAGCGGGAACTGGGCCGCTACCCGGAGGCGCTGGAGTCGCTGCTGACCGCCTCCCAGCAGCTCCAGGCGCTGCGGCCGGAGCTGAACCAGACCCAGGTCGGCGTGCACTGGAACTACGCCATCGCGCTGCGCCTGGTCGGCCGGACCAGGGCCGCCAAGGAGCGCACCGGCAAGGCCCTGCGGGACTACCGCGAGGTCATCGGCCCGCACCACCCCTACACGCTGGGGTGCGCGCTGAGCTTCGCCGCCGACCACCGGCGCGTGGGCGGCGACCCGGACCTGGCCGTGGAGCTGGCTCGGTCCGCGCTGGACGGCTTCCGGCGGCACGTGGGGCTGCGCGAGCACCACCCGTTCGTGGCGCTGTGCGAGCTGGGCCTCGGGCTGGCGCTGCGCGCGGCGGGCGACCCGGCCGGCGCGGTGGGCCACGTCGGGACCGCCGTGGCGACCCTGCGGGACCGGCTCGGCGACACGCACCCGTGGACGCTGGCCGCGGCCGTGGACGAGGCGCGGGTGCTGCTGACCGCGGGCGAGGTGGACCGGGCGGCCGAGCTGATCGCCGAGGCGCACACCGACTGCGTGGAGTTCCTGGGCCCCGACCACCCGCACACCGCCGTCGCGGCGCACAACCTGCGACTGGCCGCGCACCCCGCGGACCAGGACTGGCGGGAGTGCGACGTCGACGTGCCGCACACCTGACGCCCCGCACACCCGACGCCCCGCACACCCGACGCCCCGCACACCTGACGCCCTGCACACCCGACGCCCCGCACACCCGACCCGCCGCACACCCGACCCCGCCGGAGGAGGCAGCGTGGAGCTGTACGAGGAGGAGGCCGAGCACCTCGGCCCCGAGTTCGACACGACCCGGCGCGCCTGCCGGGCGGCGATCCGCACCAGCCCCGCGCTGCACTACCTCGCCCACTACAGCAGCGGGGTGTTCGACTTCGGCGTCGACGTGCTCGGCGACCCGCCCGCGACGCCCGGCGCGCTGCCCGGCGGCACCCGCCGCGAGGACCTCAAGCGGCTCGGCAGGCACCTGACGTTCCAGGTGTCCGCGCTCGACCGGTCGTTGCAGGAGGTGCGGACCGGCCGGCTGATCCGCCTCGTGCTGCACACCGAGGAGGGCGCGCTGTTCTGCGACTCCGTCGTGCCGACCGAGCACGTGGTGGGCCTGGTGCTCGACCACGCGGGCGCGGGGCCGCTGTTCGGGCACCCGGCGGTGGACGAGGCGGACCGGGCGGTGGCCGGGCTCGCCACCCGGCTGCGCGCCGAGCTGAGCCTGGGCTCGCTCAACCCCGGCGGGTGGGAGGGCGCGGGTGCCGTGGCGGCCCTGCCCGCGCGCGACGAGGCGGAGCCGCACGTGACCGTGGGGGAGGAGCCGCCGGCGCCGTGCCTGTCGGCGGTGCGGGCGCGGGACCTGCACGTGGTGGCGCACGTGGTCGACGGCGAGGTGCGCGCCCTGGTCGACTGCCTGGGCGACGTGTCGCTGGCGCCGTTCTTCAAGCAGGTCACCGTGGAGGCGCGGCGGCGGTTCTACCAGGGGTTCGTGCCCGAGTTGGGCGCGCTGGCGACCAGGCTGAACCGGGCCGTGGCCCCGGTCGTCGGCGGGCTGCTGGTGCGGCTCGTGCTGGACGTCGAGATGGGCGCGGTCTACTACTACCGGCAGCGCGCCGGGGAATACCTGGTGGGCGTGACGATCGACCAGTCACGGGTGAGTTCGGCGGATGCCCGGATGTCCGGCCTGAGCGCGGAACTCACCCCGCCCGGTCCCCGAGCTCGGACCTCCGAACGTTGAACTCGGGGGTCGCGAACGTACGACACGACGGTCCCGAACGTACGACTCGCGCGAGTCGTACGTTCAGGCCGCGCGAGTCGTACGTTCGGGACAGGTGAGTTCTTCACTCGTGAGTAGGTTCGTGGGTCAGGTCGACCGGTCCACGGCGCGGCGGACGCGCGGGCTCAGGTTGCGCAGGGCGTGGTGCACGCGGGTGCGGCGGGCACCCTGGTTCACCCCGGTCACGAGGTTGCCCGCCCGCGCCGACCACGGCGGCAGGCTGAACAGCGGCTCCAGGGTGAACAGCGGCAGGAACTCGGCGATGTCGTCGTAGATCACGCACAGCGCCTCCAGCCGGTCCTCCGCGTCCGGGTCGCCCGCCGACCGGTACCACTGCGACACCGCCGCCCGGAACGCCTGCACGGCCCGCTGCATCATCAGCGCCTGCGCCGCCGCCCGGGTGAACTCCGGCATCCGCAGCCGCCGGTGCACCGCCTCCTGCGTCGCGGTCGGCGCGTGCTCGAACGCCTCCCCGAACATCGCGTCGACCTGCGTCAGGTCGTCCAGCGCGTCCACCGCGTCCCGGAACAGCTGCTCCACCTCGCCGGGCAGCCGGTCCGCCGGGGCGCGCAGCGCCGCGTCACCCGCCAGCGCCCCCAACTGCCGCTGGATCGCGCCGAGCTGCCGGTCCGCCGAGGTGCGCACGCCGTCCACGTGCTCGGCCAGCCGCTCGACGAACCCGTAGACGCTCGACTGCTGCCGCGCCAGCCGCTCCACCTGCACCCGCAGCGCGGTCAGCGGGTCGTCGCCCCCGCCGCCCAGCCGCTTGCCCGCCGCGCCGATCAGCGCCCTGAAGTCCTCCGGGAACGTCCGCTCCGCGTACACCAGCGGCTCGCGGCCCAGCAGCTCGCGCAGCTGGATCGCCACCCCGTCCGCCACCACGCCGTTGACCAGCAGCACCTGCTCGGCGCCCGGGTCGGCCTCGCGCACCGCGGTGACCCGCCGCACCACCGCGTCCAGGTCCGCGTTGTCCAGCAGCGACCTGGTCAGCAGCACGGCGCACCCGCCGGTCCGGTCCGGGAAGGTGACCCAGAAGTCGGCCATCGACTCCCCGCCCACGCCCAGCAGGTGCCGGTGCAGGTGGTCGTACCCGTCGGCGTCCAGCAGCCGCCGCACCACGCCCTCGACGTCGTCCGCGCTCAGCGACCCGAACAGCTCGCGCGCCGCCTGCCGCACCGCGTCCTCGGTGACCAGGAACTCGCCGCCCGCGCGCTCCGCGTCGTCGGCCACCCGGAACACCCGGTGGCACAACCGGATCACGTTGCGCGCGTTGCCGCGGGCGATGTCCCGCAGGTAGCGGATCACGGGCACGGTGAACGGCGCGAGCCGCCCTTGCCCGAACAGCGGCTCCTGCGCCAGCTCGACGAACTCCCGCACCTCCGCCTGGCTCAGCCCGGACATCACCACGGTGTAGGGGATGCGCTGCCGCACCGCGGGCGGCAGCACGGACTTGAAGTCGGGCAGCCCGCACAGCACCAGGCACGCGCCGGCCTTGGCGAAGACCTGCAACAGCGTCTGGAACGCCGCCATGGTCCGCTTCTGCGGCCTGCTGTCCGCGGAGAAGATCTTGTCCAGCTCGTCCACGGCCAGCACGAACCGCCGCTGCCTGCCGCCGAACAGCAGGGCGAACACGCCCATGGCCTCCAGCGCCGCGACCTCGTCGTCGATGGGCGTGGTGATGCCGCGCTCCACCAGCACCTGGTCCGGCGCGCCGCCGAGCAGCCACGACCACACCGAGTGCTCGAACCCCGGCCGCAGCAGCAGGGTGAGCGCGGTGCCGAAGTCCTTGTTGTTGGTGACCTCGCGCAGCGTGTCCTGGACCTCGCGCAGCAACGCGCTCTCCATCAGGCCCAGCCGCTCCACGACCTCCTGCGGCTCCAGCTTCCGGCTGCCCAGCCAGTCCAGCATGTCGCTGGTCAGGCCCGAGGACTGGAGCGAGTCCGCGACGATGTCCGCGTAGTACTCGCTGACCTGCGCGCGCACGCCCTCGCGGCCGAGCTTGCGCATGAACCGGCGGTACAGCTCGATGAAGCTGTCCGCGGTCGCGTCGAGGTAGAGGGCGTGGGTCGGGTCGGCCAGCACCTGCCGGGCGTGCCGCACCAGCCGGACCGCGAGGTGGGTCTTCCCGGTGCCGTAGTCGCCGAGCACGGCCACCACGGTGCCGGTGCGGTCACCGCGCGATGGCCGTTCGTCGAGGTAGGCGTCGAGGTGGGCGAGCGCCTGCCTGGCCGCGTCGGTGGTGATGGCCACGTCGACCGCGTCCGGGGTCGCGCCGAAGTCCGTGATCCGGGCGACCGCCATGGACGAGAAGGGGTTCTTCCGCGGGGGCGGGGGTTCGCTGCTGCCGCTCATGGCCCAATCCCCAGTCCATTCCGGGACCTCGTGTTGAAGAACGCCCTGATGTCCTCGACGGAGACCAGGTCGGCTTCGGTGTAGCTTAGCCCCGATTCGA
Source organism: Saccharothrix lopnurensis (assembly GCF_042658445.1). Classification (NCBI taxonomy): domain Bacteria; kingdom Bacillati; phylum Actinomycetota; class Actinomycetes; order Pseudonocardiales; family Pseudonocardiaceae; genus Saccharothrix; species Saccharothrix lopnurensis. The sequence continues at coordinate 122,253 of NZ_JBHSQO010000003.1, forward strand.
GTTTGTGCTCGTAGGTGCCGTGCAGGAATCTTTGGAGCATGGCGACCGATTGGCACAGCTTCGCCACCAATTCGACCGCCTCATCACTCATCCGCGGATAACTCCCCGCTTCCGCGTGCCGGCTGAGCCGGTCCGCCGCGAACCGCTGCGCGTCGCCCTCGTCGAGCAGCCCGACGCACAGCGTCACCGGCGGTACCCAGGTCTCCAGCCGGCGCACCAGGTCCGCCACGTCGTCCGGGCCCAGGAACGCGGACTCGGCCAGGAACAGCACCTTGGCGCTGCGCAGCACCCGCGCGTAGCGGATCACCTCGTCGACCAGCTCGTTCGGGCTCGGCAGCAGCACGACGAGCGTGGTGTCCTCCCGCAGCGCCCGGCCGAGCCGGGGGAACACGCGGCGCGGCACGTCCCGGACCTCGCGCAGCTGCTCCTCCGCCTCCGGGCGCAGCGCGTCGTGGTCCACCAGCAGGTCGAACAGCTGGTCGCACACCTCGGTGGTGCGCTGGTCGATGGACAGCTCCTGGTCGGTGGGCAGGCAGCCGGTCACGTCCAGCACGACGCCGCGCAGCCCCCGCTCGCCCAGCCGCCGCACCACCCAGTCCGCGCACCGGTTGACCAGCGCCGTCTTGCCGCAGCCGGACTCGCCGGTGACCAGCACCAGCCGGCCGTCCTCCAGCAGGCCGGTCAGGTCGCCCATCTCGTGCTGGAACGCCTCGAACGCCTGCTCGGCGCCGTCCACGGGCACGTAGTAGTCGCGGTGGGCGTCCCGGTCGAACGGGCGCAGCGGCCGCATCGGCGTGCGCTCCCAGCCGGGCAGGGGGAACGGGTTGACCTGTCGGCGGGGCGCGGTCACGAGGAGCGCCCCGCGCGTCCCGGCGGCGCGCAGGCCGGACCGGCCCGATCGCCGTCCATGCCCACCCCCGTCGACCTCGCGGCGGCCCGCCGAAAGCCTCACCATACCGAGGGACGGTCGCACACCGTGCCGCGTTCTCCGGACGTGCTACCCGAACGGCGCATCGCCGTTGCTGCTCCCGGAAGTGGGACGAGCCGTCGTGGCGCCGATCACTTCCGCCGGGTCACCACGGGGACGGCGCGTAGTCCTTCAGGAAACACCCGTGCAGGTCCTCGCCCAGCTCGCCGCGCACGATCGGGTCGTACACCCGGGCCGCGCCGTCGACCAGGTCCAGCGGCGCGTGGAAGCCCTCGGCGGCCAGGCGCTGCTTGGTCGGGTGCGGTCGCTCGTCGGTGATCCAGCCGGTGTCGACGGCGGTCATCAGGATGCCGTCGGTCTCCAGCATCTCGGTGGAGCTGGTGCGGGTGAGCATGTTCAGCGCGGCCTTGGCCATGTTCGTGTGCGGGTGGCCCGGCCCCTTGTACGCGCGGCTGAACTGGCCCTCCATCGCGGAGACGTTCACCACGTACTTGCGCCGCGAGGGGGCGGCGGCCATCGCCGCGCGCAGGCGGGAGATCAGGATGAACGGCGCGGTGCTGTTGCAGAGCTGCACCTCCAGCAGCTCCACCGGGTCGACCTCCTCCACCCGCTGCACCCAGCTGTTGACCGGCGCCTCGTCCGGGACGAGGCCGCCCGCGTCGATCTCCTTCGACCCGGCGACCAGGGCCAGCGCGGTCACCGCCGGCGTGGCCCCGGGAGCCCCGGCCAGACCGCTGCCGGGATCGCCGTCGAGGCCGCTGGTGAGCGCCGCCGGGTGCGCCTCGGCGGTGCGGCCGAAGGTGATCAGCTCGGGCATCGGCCCGGACGGCAGGGGCACCGACTCGGCCGCGACGAGCGGCGCGTAGGCCCCCGGCGAGCGGCGCACGGTCTGCGCGGCGTTGTTGATCAGGATGTCCAGCGGCCCGGCGGCGGCCACCGAGTCGGCGAGCCGGACCACCTGGCCGGGGTCGCGCAGGTCGATGCCCACCACGCGCAGCCGGTGCAGCCAGTCGGCGCTGTCGGGCATGGACGCGAACCGCCGCGCCGCGTCGTGCGGGAACCGGGTGGTCACGGTGGTGTGCGCGCCGTCGCGGAGCAGCCGCAGCGCGATGTACATGCCGATCTTGGCCCGGCCGCCGGTGAGCAGGGCGCGCTTGCCGGTCAGGTCCACGCGCTGGTCGCGCTTGGCGCGGTTGAGCGCCGCGCAGGCCGGGCACAGCTGGTGGTAGAACGCGTCGACCTCGGTGTACCGGCTCTTGCACGTGTAGCAGGAGCGGGCGCGCAGCAGGGTGCCCGCCCTCGCGCCCGGTTCGGGCTCGGCCAGCAGCACGCCGCGGGTCTCGTCGTCGATGCGGGACGGGGAGCCGGTCGCGGTGGCCTCGGTCACCGCGCGGTCGGCGGCGGTGACGGACGCGCGGCGATCGGCCTTGCGGCGCTTGCGGAGGCTCTTCCAGATCCCGGCGGTGGCCCGGCGGACGGCGACCGCGTCGGGGTGCTCGGTGTCCAGTTCGTCCACCTGGGCGAGCACCTTCAGGGCGATCTCCAGTTCAGCGGGGTCAATCGACACGCGCCGTACTCTACCCGCGCGAAAAATCCCACCTGGACGGGTGAGTTTCGCGTGAACCCCGACTATGGTGCCCGGCATGCCTACAGCGGGTGCTGGTCCGCGGGTGCGGCGGTTGGCGCACCCCGACGCCGACATCCGGGCGCGTGCCCTCGGGTTGCCCCGGTCGCACCCCGTCCTGGTGGTCCTCGGCGCGGGGGACGACCCGGGCACCGACCTGGCCGCGACCGTGCTGCCGGTGCTGCGCGCGGTGCTCGCCGCCGCGGCCCGCACCGGTGTCACCGTGGTCACCGCGGGCGCGGACGCGGGGGTGGCGCACCTGGTCGGGTTGGCCGCCGAGGCGCTGGACGGGCGGTGGCCGAGGCTGGTCGGCGTCGCGCCGTCCGGCCGGGTGGCGGCCGAGGACGCCGAGCCGACCGGCGAGGAGGTCCGGCTCAACGCCAACCACGACACGGCGGTGCTGGTGCCGGGCTCGCGGTGGGGCGAGGAGCTGCCCGCGCTGTTCCGGGTGGTGGACGCGGTGGCCGGGGCCAAGCGCCCGGCGCTCGCGCTGCTGGTCGGCGGGGACGGGGTGACGCGCGCCGCGCTGGTGGAGCACCTGGGGCGCGATCGGCCGCTGCTGGTGCTCGCGGGCACGGGCGGCCTGGCCGACGAGATCGTGCACGGTCACCTCGCCGCGGGTGGCGGTGAGGCGGTCGATGCGGTCGGGGAGGACCGGGCCGGGGCTGACCGGGCCGGGGCTGACCGGGCCGGGGCTGAACGAGCGGTGACCGGGCAGGTCGTGGCGGAGGAGGACCCCGCCGCCGCCGCGCCACCCCCTACCGCGCCACCCCCCACCGCGCCACCTCCCACCGCCAGGCCCGACGACCTGGCCGTCCTCGTGCGCAGCGGGCAGGTAGCCGTGGTCCACGTGGACGAGGGCCCGGACAGGGTGGTCGCCGTCCTGGTCCGGGTGCTGACCGGCCGGCCGGGCGCCGAGGTCGGCCACACCGCCCCGCCCGCCACGATCTGGCCCCGCCCGCGCTTCCGCCCGCCCGAGCCGCACCCCGTGGTCGACCCCGGCTACGTGCTGGACTACCCCCGGCTCGCCGACGCGATCCACGAGGCCAACCAGCTGGTCGCCCCCGCCCTGCACGAGTGCGAGGTGGCCGCCCTCCGGGCCCGCGAGCGCGCCCGCCTCCTGGTCGCCCTCGCCATCGCGGCCGGGTTCGCCACCACCCTCTTCGCCGCCCTCCAGGTCTGGCTGCGGGACGTCCCGTGGCCCGGGGTGCTGCTGGCCGCGTCGGGCGCGGTGGCGGCGGTGCTGGCGGTCGTGGCCCGCCACGGCGAGGACCCCGACGCCCGCCTGCGCGCCGAGCGGCTGCGCGCCCTGTACTTCGACCACCTGGCCGCGCCACCCGCCGCCGACGACGCCGAGCGCGAGGAACGCGCCCGTGAGCTGTCGGCGGCCGTGGCGCGACACCGGTACGAACCGGTGAGCCGGGCATGACGACCACCCCCGACGACCACCGCGAGCAGTTCCTGCGCGCCTACCTGCGCCACCGGGTCGGCGACCGGCTCGCCGCCTTCGAGCGGGACCGCGCCCGCTGCACCACCGCCCGCCGCTGGACCACCGCCACCACCGTGCTGCTGTTCACGGCCGCCGCCGCCCTGGGCGCGGTCGCGGTGGCGGACGGGCCGCGCCGCGCGCAGTGGGCGTTCCTGGCCACCGCGGCGGCGGCCCTGGCCAGTGCGGTCGCCACCTACGAGGCCGCGTTCTCCTTCCGCGCCCTGTCGCGGCGCTCCGCCCACGGCGGCGCGCTGCTCCACCTGCTCCAGGCCCACGGCGCGCCGGAGGGCCGGGACGGCGTGGAGGCGTTCCGGACCGAAGCGGAGAGCGTGCTGCGGCATTCGGACCAGCCGCTGTGAGAAAAAGCCGCCGGGACCACCCCGCGAATCCCCGCGACCGCCACCACGCCCGGCCCGGTCGGACGACGTCAGCTGGCCGCCACGGTCAGCCCGGTCGCGGCCAGCTTCGCCGACCGCCCGTGGCCCCAGGTCCGTTCCTGGTAGGCGCGCAGCAGGGCCGCGTAGACGTCCTCGACGTACTCGGCGGCCTCGCAGTCCCGCTGCCACACGAGCATGACGCACCGGTGCACGGGGTTGCCCACGATCGGTTTCAGCACCACGCCCGGTAAGTCGTTGCCGCTGGGGAAGAAGCACGCCACGGTGTGCGCGGACCGCACCAGCTCCGCGGCCGACACCGGGTCCACCCCGAAGTGCGCGCAGCGCGGCGTGAACCCGGCGGCCTCGCACGCCAGCTGGAGGTTCAGCCGCCCGCCGCCGTAGCACTCGTCGAGCACGGCCCACTCCTCGTCGGCCAGTTCGGACAGCCGCACCTCGCCGCGCCCGGCCAACCGGTGCCCACTGGCGATCCCGACCAGCATCGGTTCGGTGACGACGGTCCGGTAGTCCACCTCTTCGGGAATCCGCAGAGGACTCTGGGGGAACTCGGTCACCAGGGCCAGGTCCACCTTGGCCGTGCGCACCAGCTCCAGCACCGCGTCACCGCTGCGCTCGATGTGCGTGGTCTGCGGGTGCGTGGGCAGCAGCGACCGCACCACCCCGACCAGCAGGGGGGTGAGCGACCCGGCCACGCCGCCGAGCCGGATGCCCGTCCCGGGGTGCTCCGCGGCCAGCTTGCGCGTCGTGACGAGCAGGTCGTCGAAGCGTTCCACCAGGTCGCGTGACCGCAGCACGACGTGCCGACCCAGCTCGGTCAGCTCGACCCCGTCGCTCCGGCGCAGGAACAGCGGACCCCCGAACCCGCGTTCGATGCGGCGCAGCTGGGCGGTCAGCCCCGCCTGCGCGATCTTGAGCAGCGAGGCGGCCCGGCTGATGCTGCCCGCCTCGGCGACGGTCAGCACGACGTGGAGGTGCCTGAGCTCCATGTGCACCGACGCAGCCTAGGGCAATCGGATGACGGCAAACACCGACCGCGAGAGTGTCGGGGCATGACGCTCTGTTCAGGAGACCGGAACGGCGTTGCTCCAACAGGTGCATAACTGGGGAGTTATCGCCAGTTCACACCTCCCGCCGCGCTCGCCGGCTACACCACCCTGCTCCATGGCCATCGCCGCAATAATCGGGAGGTGTGAGCGAATGAGGAAAGCGTTGCGGCTGCGACGGCTTTCCCGCCCGCGTGACGACAGGTACCTCTTCGTCCCGCTCGACCACAGCGTTTCCGACGGTCCGGTGGTGCCGCGCGACCGGTGGACCGACCTGGTCGACTCCGTCGTGGTGGGCGGCGCGGACGGCATCATCGTCCACAAGGGACGTGTCCGGACCATCGACCCGGCCGTGCTGGGCGGGTGCGCGCTGGTCGTCCACTTGAGCGCGGGCACCGCGCACATGGTCGACGCCAACGCCAAGGTGCTCGTCGGCGACGTCGAGGAGGCGGTCCGGCTGGGCGCCGACGCGGTCAGCGTGCACGTCAACATCGGCTCGGACACGGAGGGGCGGCAGCTCACGGACTTCGGCGTGGTCGCCAAGGCGTGCGACGACTGGAACGTGCCGCTGATCGCCATGGTCTACCCGCGCGGGCCGCGCATCGCCGACCCGAACGACCCCGAGCTGCTCGCGCACGTGGTCAACATCGCGGTCGACCTGGGCGCCGACATCGTCAAGACCAACCTCGCGCTGCCCACCGAGCGGATGGCCGAGGTCGTGGCCAGCTGCCCGATCCCGGTGCTGGTGGCGGGCGGTCCGGCGACCGGCGGCAGCCTGGTCGACCACGCCCGCACCGCGATGGCGGTGGGCTGCTCGGGCCTGGCCGTCGGCCGCCGCGTGTTCACCTCGCCCTCGCCGATGCCGCTGGTCGCGGAACTGGCGTCGATCGTCCACGAGGACCCCCGGGCGGACCTGGTCCGCGCCGTGACCGGCGTCGTGGCCTCGTCCTGACCCGCGCCGCCCCGGGTCCGACACCTTTTGGAGCACCGTTGAAGTTCGCCTGGATCGACCTGCGCGCCGTGCCCGAGGCGCAGCGCGAAGCCGTCGTCGACGCCGCCGTGCACGCCCGCCTCGCCGGCGTCGTGTCCGACGACCCGGCGCTGCTGGACACCCTGCCCCCGACGATCGACCGGGTCCTCGTCGCCGAGGCGCCGGTGGAGAGCCCGCACCTGGTCGTCGTGGTCGTCGACGACGAGGACCGGCTCGACCGGCTCGCCGCCGACGCGGCGTTCGTGCAGGTGAGCGACGACCGCACGCTCAAGCTCGCGTGCACCGCGGCGGTCCGGCTCGGCCACACGATCGTCGCGTTCACCGACCCGACGAAGATCCCGCTGGAGATCGTCATCGCGGCCGCCGACGGCGCGCCCGGCAAGCTGGTCACGGTCGTCGCCGACCTGGAGGAGGCGGCCATCGTGCTCGACGTGCTGGAGCACGGCTCGGACGGCGTGCTCATGGCGCCGCGCGACGCCACCGAGGTGTTCCAGCTGGCCAGGCTGCTGGAGGCGAACACCCCGCCGCTGGAGCTGACCACGCTCACCGTCGACCGCATCGCCCACAACGGCCTGGGCGACCGGGTCTGCGTGGACACCGCGTCCCACTTCCAGGAGGACGAGGGCATCCTCGTCGGCTCGTTCTCCTCCGGTTTCATCCTCTGCTGCAGCGAGACCCACCCGCTGCCCTACATGCCGACCCGGCCGTTCCGGGTCAACGCCGGCGCCCTGCACTCCTACGTGCTCGGCCCGGACAACCGCACCAACTACCTGTCCGAGCTGCGCTCGGGCAGCACGGTGCTCGCGGTGAACTCCGAGGGCCGCACGCGCAAGCTCACCGTCGGCCGGGCCAAGCTGGAGTCGCGCCCGATCCTGACCATCACCGCGCACTCGCCCGTGGGCGTCGAGGTGAGCCTGACCGTGCAGGACGACTGGCACGTGCGCGTGCTCGGCCCCGGCGGGAAGGTCCGCAACGTCACCGAGCTCCAGCGCGGTGACGAGCTGCTCGGCTACCTCGCGACCGAGCAGCGGCACGTGGGCATCCCCATCGGCGAGTTCTGCAAGGAGTCCTGAACACCCATGCGAGAGTTCGTCACCGACCTGTTGCGCCGCCACGGCGACGACGTGCCGGTGTTCACCCACGAGCACACCGTGACCCGCGGCGCCCTGCGCGCCTCCGTCGCCGCCGAGGCGGGCCTGCTGGCCGCCGCGGGGGTGGGGGAGGGCAGCTCGGTGATGCTCCAGGTGCCCCCGAGCTTCACCCAGTTCGAGGTGGTCCTGGCGCTGTGGACGCTCGGCGCCAGGGTCATCCCGGTCGACCACCGGCTCACCCCCACCGAGGTGGGGGTGCTGGTGGGGCTGACCGAGCCCCAGCACTTCGTGCGCGCCGCCACGCCCGCCGGCGACAGCTTCCGCGAGCGCTACGAGCTGGTCACCGAGCTGCGGCCGGACGGCGTGCCCGCCGCGACCGGGCACCGGCTGGTCCAGTTCACCTCCGGCTCGACCGGGCGGCCCAAGGTCGTAGGGCGCGGCACCGGGTCGATCATCCGCGAGGTGCTGCGGTTCGGCGCGGCCGAGGGCATGACGCGGCGCGGCGAGCGGTTGCTGCTGCTCAACAACCCCGCCTACAGCTTCGGCCTGATGGGCGGGCTGCTGCACTCGCTGGCCGTCGGGGTGGAGGTCGTGTTCTCCGCGCGGCACCTGGCCGAGGACGTGCTCAAGGCGGCGGAGCGGCACCAGGTGCACTTCATCAGCGGTCAGCCGTACCACTTCGGGCTGCTGGCCGACGTCGCCGACCGGTCGGCGCTGCGCTCGGTGCGCGCGGCGTTCTCCGGCGGCGAGATGATGCCGGGGGAGGTGGCCGAGCGGTTCGCCGCCGCCTACGGGTTCCGGGTGGGCGAGTGCTTCGGCACCACCGAGACCGGCGCGCTGACCATGGACGCCGCGGGCACGTCCCGGCCGTCGGTGGGCCGGCCGCTGCCCGACACCGGCATCCGGGTGCGCGACGGGCTGGTGGAGGTGGCGCTCGACGAGTCGCCCTACCTGGTCGGGGACGACCCCTCGCGGTTCGCCGACGGGTGGTTCCGCACCGGTGACCGGGGCGAGTTCGACGCGCACGGCAACCTGCGGTTGCTCGGCCGGTCGGACTCGCTGGTGATGGTGCGCGGCTTCAACGTGGACCTCACCGAGGTGGAGGCCGCGCTGCGGGCGCACCCGCTGGTGACCGAGGCGGTCGCGGTGCTCGACGGGGTGGTCACGGCGTACGTGGGCGCGCCGTCGGGCGGGGTGACGGCCGAGGAGGTCCGGGCGTGGTGCGCGGGGCGGCTGGCCGAGTTCAAGCTGCCGGAGCGGGTCCGGGTGCGGCGGGCGCTGCCCCGCACGTCCGGCGGCAAGCTGGCGCGTGACCCGGGGGTGCTCGCGGGCGCGCGGTGATCCCCGTTGTGGCAGGGTGGGCGTGTGGAACAAGTCGTGCTCCTGGACGAGCGCGGGACCGGCATCGGCGTCGCCGACAAGGCTTCCGTGCACCACGCGTCCACCCCGCTGCACCTGGCGTTCTCCTCCTACCTGTTCGACCCCGCCGGGCGGCTGCTGCTGACCAGGCGCGCGCTGCACAAGAAGACGTGGCCGGGGGTCTGGACCAACTCGTGCTGCGGCCACCCGGCGCCGGGCGAGGCGCTGGTGCCCGCCGTCACCCGCCGCCTGCACGACGAACTGGGCCTACCGGAGGTCTCGCTGGACCTGGTGCTGCCCGCGTTCCGCTACCGGGCGGTGATGGAGAACGGCGTCGTGGAGAACGAGATGTGCCCGGTCCTGCGCGGCCTGGTCACCGCCGACCCGGTGCCCAACCCGGACGAGGTCGACTCCGTCGAGTGGGTGCCCTGGGCGGACTTCGCCCCGGCCGTCCTCGCGGGCGTGCGCCCGATCTCACCCTGGTGCGCCCTCCAGGTGGCCGAGCTGTGGGAACTGGGCCCCGACCCCCTGACCTGGCCCATCGCCTCCCCGGCCACCCTCCCGTCGGCCCTGACCTACTCGTAAGTAAAGAACTCACCCGTCCTGAACGTACGACTCACCCGTCCTGAACGTACGACTCGCGCGTCCTGAACGTACGACTCGCGCGACCTGAACGTACGACTCGCGCGACCTGAACGTACGACTCGCGCGCGAGTCGTACGTTCGCGGCGGGTGTGTCGTACGTTCGCGACCCCCGAGTTCGGCGTTCGGGCGAGAGAGCGCTCTCTGAACGGCGGTTCCGGTCCGACCGGAACTGGGTTCTTTCCTTGACTGATACAGGGGGCGAGCTTACGTTCCGTTGTGAGAGCGCTCTCCCGAAACCCACTCGTAACTCTACGAAAGGGGAGTCGTGATCCCCACCATTCGCCGATGGCGTCGTATGGTCACGGCCCTTGCCACAGCCGCGGCAGCCGTGTGCGGTCTCGCCCTCGTCACCGTGCCCGGATCCGCCGCACCCCAGGGGGAGGTCGGGGCCAACGTCGTGCGGGTCGCCGAGTTCCTCGCGGAATGCCCCTACACCCACCGCCTGCCCGACGACCCGATCGTCTTCCCCAACCTGCCCGGTGCCTCGCACATGCACAGCTTCTTCGGCAACCGGAGCACCAACGCCCGCAGCACCACGCAGTCCCTGCTCGCGGGCACGAGCAGCTGCAACCCGGGCATCGACCTGTCCTCGTACTGGGTCCCCACCCTGTACGTGAACAACCAGCCCGTGGAGCCGACCGGCACCACGTTCTACTACCTCGGCGAGGGCGTGAACCCGGACGTCACCGCGCGCATCCAGCCGTTCCCGCTGGGCCTGCGCATGATCGCGGGCAACGCCAAGGCCACCGGCGTGAACGACCCCAGCTCCAACGCCCGGTGGTCCTGCCTGCACGCGGGCCACGTGGGCTCGTCCAAGGACTTCGTCAACTGCCCGTCCGGCACGATGCTGGAGTCCTACCTGGACTTCCCGCAGTGCTGGAACGGTCGTGACCTGGACTCGGCCGACCACAAGTCCCACATGTCCTACCCGGTCGCCGGCGGCTGCCCGTCGAGCCACCCGGTGCCGGTGCCGAAGCTCCGCCAGGTGCTGCGCTACCCGGCGAGCGGCAACCCGGCCGGCTTCCGACTGGCCTCGGGACCCGGCTACACCATGCACGGCGACTTCTTCAACGCGTGGCCGGAGGCCGAACTGGCCCGTCGGGTGCGCGACTGCATCAACCCGGTCATCAAGTGCGGCGCGGACGGCCGCCCGTCGTGAAGCTCAAGTCCCTGATCGCGGTGGCCGCGCTGGCCCTGCCGCTGTTCCTCCCGGTCGCCGCGCAGGCGGCCGAGTGCGGCACGGCCAACGCGGCGCTCAACGCACCGGTGACGGCGTCGTCGGTGGAGGGCCCGTTCACCGCCGCCTCCGCGGTGGACGGGAACCCGGGCACCCGCTGGTCCAGCGGGTTCTCCGACCCGCAGTGGCTGCGGGTGGACCTGGGCACCAGCCGCCAGGTCTGCGGCGCGACGCTGAACTGGGAGGCCGCCTACGCGACGGCCTACCAGATCCAGGTCTCCGCCGACGGCAACGCCTGGACCACGGTGTTCTCCACCACCACCGGCGCGGGCGGGGTGCAGAACCCCTCCTTCACCGGCACCGGTCGCTACATCCGCCTGAACACCACGGCGCGCGCCACGCAGTACGGCGTGTCCCTGTGGGAGTTCGCCGTCCGCATCGAGACCGGCGGCGGGGACCCGGGCGGTTCCGAGCGGCTGCTGTCCTACAACAAGCCCGCCACCGCCTCGTCGTTCCAGGACGACGGGGCGTGCCCGGGCTGCACGCCGGCCAAGGTGACGGACTACAACCCGGCCACCCGGTGGGCCACGAGCACCACCACCGGCTGGGTCGACCCGGGTTGGATCCAGGTCGACCTGGGCGCGACCGCCCGCATCACCAGGGTCGTGCTCCAGTGGGACCCGGCGTACGCCACCGGGTTCCAGGTCCAGACCTCCGAGAACGGGTCGGGCTGGACCACGATCCACACCACCACGACGGGCACGGGTTTCAAGCAGACCCTGAACGTCACGGGCACCGGTCGGTACGTCCGGGTCAACCTCACCAAGCGCAGCGGCCCCTACGGGTACTCGCTGTGGGAGTTCCAGGTCTACGGCACCGGTGGCAGCCCCACGTCGCCGCCGGCGCAGGCACCGGACCCGGGCAACCCGCTGCGCCTGGTGTGGAGCGACGAGTTCAACGCGCCCGCGGGCACCCGGCCGGACGCGAGCAAGTGGCGTCCGGAGGTCGGCACCGGGCAGAACGCGGAGCTCCAGTACTACACCGACAACCGCAACGCCTCCACCGACGGCAACGGCAACATGGTGCTGGAGGCGAGGCGGGAGGTCACGCCGGGTTCGGCGTGCCCGGTGGACCCGGTCAGCGGCAGCGGCACGTGCCAGTACACCTCGGCGCGCATCATCACCGAGGGCAAGGCGTCCTGGACCTACGGGCGCTTCGAGGCGTCGATCAAGGTGTCCGGCTCCAAGGGCCTGTGGCCCGCGTTCTGGATGCTCGGCACCGACATCTTCCGGGGCACCCCGTGGCCCGCGAGCGGTGAGATCGACATCATGGAGCACCTCGGTCGCGAGCCCAACACCGCGTACCAGACCATCCACGGCCCGGCCTACTTCGGCGGGGGCGGGATCGGCGCGATGCGCGACATCGGCCAGGACTACGCGAACGCGTTCCACCTGTTCCGGGCCGACTGGAACAGCCGGGGCATCACGTTCAGCATCGACGGCGTGACGGTCCTCACCATCGACAAGGCGACGGTGGAGGCGACCCGCGGGCCGTGGGTGTTCGACAAGCCCTTCTTCATCCTGCTCAACAACGCGGTGGGCGGTGACTGGCCCGGTCCCCCGGACGCCACCACGGTCTTCCCGCAGCGCATGTTGGTCGACTACGTCCGCGTGTACCAGTGAGCCCGGGGGTGCGGTTCCACGGAGGTGGGACCGCACCTCCCGGTATAAAGGCTCACGTGGACCGCAGACCAGTCACGTTGGAGGAGGTCGCGCGGGTCGCGGGGGTGTCCCGGGCCACGGTGTCCCGGGTGGTCAACGGGGTCGCCACGGTGGACCGGGAGCTGCGCCAGGTGGTGGAGAGGGCGATCTCCACGACCGGGTACACCCCCAACCGCGCGGCGCGTTCGCTCGTCACCCGGCGGGCGGGCGCGATCGGCCTCGTCCTCCCGGACGAGGGGCGCACGCTGCACGACCCCTACTTCGGTCGGGTGGTCAGCGGCGTGCTGCCGGTGATCCGCCCGCTGGGCGTCCAGCTGGTGCTGACCACCACCGATGCCGGCGGCCACCAGGAGGTGGTCGACGACGTCCGGCAGCGCAGGCTGGACGGCGTGATCCTGATCCACACGCACGGCGCGGACCCGTTGCCGCGCCTGCTCACCGACTCGAACCTGCCGGTCGTGCTGGCCGCGCGCCCGGTCCGGCCGATGTCGATCACCTACGTCGACGTCGACCAGGCCGCGGGCGCGGGGCTGGCCGTCGACCACCTGGTGGCGCGCGGGTGCCGCCGGGTGGCCACCATCACCGGACCGCTGGAGGTGCCCGCCGGCCAGGACCGGCTGCGCGGCTTCCGCGACGCGGTGTCCCGGCACGGCCTGCCCGACCCCGTGGTCGTCGAGGGCGACTTCTCCCGCGAGGGCGGCGCCGCGGCGGCCCGCCGGCTGCTGGCGACCCGGGAGCCGCGGGGGGAGGGGTTCGACGGCCTGTTCGTCGCCTCCGACCTGATGGCCACGGGCGCGCTGCCGGTGCTGCGCAACCGGGGCCTGCGGGTGCCCGAGGACGTGAAGGTGGTCGGGTTCGACGACAGCAGCCCCGCGGTCGAGTGCGACCCGCCCCTGACCACGGTGCGGCAACCCGTGGAGGACATGGCGGCCGAGATGGCCCGGTTGCTCGTGGAGCGCGTCGAGCGACCGGACCGCCCGATCAGCTCCGTCGTGTTCGCCCCGACCCTGGTGGTCCGCCACTCCGGCTGACCCGTCCCCACGCGCCACCGTCCCCCCCTGGAGCGCTCGTGCGTCGGTTGTCGGTCCTGTTGTCCCTGGTCAGCCTGGTCCTCGTGGTGGGCGCGTGCGGAGCCGAACCGGCGCCGGCGCCGACCACCACCGCGCCGCCACCGCCCACGACGACGCCCACGACGCCCTCCGCGGTCGGCGGCCTGAGCCCGACCGACGCGGCCTACGTGCAGCTGGCCATCCCGCAGGCCGAGTCGGCCCTGCCGCTGCTGGACGCGGTGCGGGCGCGCGCGCAGGACCCGGCGCTGGCCGAGCTGGCCGCCCGCGCGGGGGTCGGCCACCGCGGCGAGCTGACCGACCTGCACGGCGTGCTCACCCGGGCCGGCCTGACCTACCTGGGCGAGCACGAGGCCCACGACATGCCCGGCATGATCACCCGGGACGAGTACCAGGCGGCCGACCGGCTGACCGGCGCGGAGTTCGACGCCGAGGCCCGCGTGCTGCTGCGGAAGCACTTCGAGGAGTCCGTCGCGGTGGCCAGGTCGGAGCTGGAGGCGGGGACCGACGCCGGGCTGCTGGCGCTGACCCGCGACCTGACGGAGTCGCGCGCGGACTACCTGTCGAAGCTGTCGATTCCCTGAACCCCGGAACACCCGCCGGTCACCGTCCGTTTCGTCCGGTGTGCTGACCGCTGACCCCGCGCCGACCCGCTCCCCGGCCCGCTCCCCGGCCCGCTACGCCGCCCTCGCCGGGGTCGCCGCCGTCGTGCTGACCGTCGCCCTCATCGGCGGGCTCGACCTGCTCCGGCTGACCGAGTCCACCTACCACCTGCGCCGCACCATCAGCGAGTACGCCCTCGGGCCGTACCGCGCGGTGTTCGACACCGGGGTGCTGCTGCTGGTGCTCGGCTCGCTGGCGATCCTCGCGGTGCTGGTCCGGAGGGGGATGGCCAGGTGGCGCTCGGTGGGGGCGCTGGCGTTCGCCGCGTGGTCGGTCGGCCTGGCCCTGGTGGTGGTCTTCCCGAAGAACGACTGGGCGATCGGCCCGAGCGTGAGCGGCAGCATCCACCGCTTCGGCAGCCTGCTCGCGTTCACCAGCCTGCCGATCGCGATGGTGCTGCTGGCCCGGCCGTGGGTGCGCGACGCCGCGTGGGGCGCCTACGCGCGCTGGACGTCGCGCTTCGGCCTGCTGTCCGCGCTCACCTTCACCCCGCTGCTGTACGCGATCCTGGTCAACGCCGTCACCGGCAGGTCCTGGTGGCGCGTGTTCCCGCTCGGCTACGTCGAGCGCGTGCTGGTGCTCACCGAGGTGGTCGCGGTGCTGGTCGCCGGGGTGTGGGCGGTCGCGTGCGGCGCGGCGGCGCGGACCTCGCCGCCCACGCCCGAACCCGCGCCCGAACCCGTGCTCGACCCGGCCCCCGAACCCGCGCCCCGACCCGCCGCTCAGCCCGAGTACAGCCCGTCCAGGACGTCCCGGTAGCGGGTCTCGATCTCCTTGCGGCGCATCTTCAGGCTGGCGGTGAGGGTGCCGTCCTCGACGCTGAAGTCCTCCGGCAGCACGGCGAACTTCTTGATCGCCTCGTGCCGGGCCAGCCCGGCGTTCGCGGCCTCGACGGCGCGGCCGACCTCGGCGTCCGCGTCCAGGCCGGCGGGCGCGGTGTCGGGGTCCAGGGTGACCAGCGCGACGCAGTAGTTGCGCTGGTCGCCGTGCACCAGCACGTTGCCGATGTACGGGCTGTTGGACTTGATCAGGCCCTCCACCGCCTGCGGCGCCACGTACTTGCCGCCGGAGGTCTTGATCAGCTCCTTCTTGCGGTCGGTGAGCCGGAGCCTGCCCTCCCCGTCCAGCTCGCCCACGTCACCGGTGTGCAGCCAGCCGTCCACCAGCGCCTCGGCGGTCTCCTCGGGCAGGTTGTGGTAGCCGCGCATGATCCCGCGCCCGCCGATGAGCACCTCGCCGTCGTCGGCCAGCCGCACCTCGGTGCCCGCGAGGGGCCGGCCGACCGTGCCGAGCTCGTTCGACTCGGGCCGGTTGACGAAGGAGGCGGCGGAGGACTCGGTGAGGCCGTAGCCCTCCAGGATGGTGATGCCCGCCTTGGCGAAGAACCGCGCGACCGGCAGGGACAGCGGCGCGGAGCCGGAGATGAAGTACTTGATCCGGCCGCCCACGCGGTCCCGGAGCTTGCCGAACACCAGCCTGTCGGCGATCTTGTTGCGCAGCTTCCGGTCCGGGTGCTCGGCGACGTCGAGCGCCCACTCGAACAGCTTCTCCTTCACGCCGCCCGCCTCGCGCATCGAGGCGACCACCCTCTGGTGGATCTTCTCGAAGATGCGCGGCGCGGCGGCCACCACGGTCGGGCGCAGCTCGGCGAGGTTGGCCGCGATCCGGTCGACGTCCCCGTCCACGGCGGTGGGCGTGCCGGTGGCGATCATGCCGACCTGGAGGACCTTGCCGAACGCGTGGGACATCGGCAGCCACAGGAAGTGCAGCTCGTCCGGGCCCAGGACGCCCAGCTCGTCGATCGCCTCGGCGGTGTGCAGCCAGTTGTCGTGGGTCAGCTCCACGCCCTTGGGCGTGCCCGTGGTGCCGGAGGTGTAGATGAGCGTGGCCAGGCGGTCCGGGGTCAGCTCGTCGACCATGGCGTCGTAGTCGCCCGCGGGTTCCCCGTCCGGGGCCCAGTCGGGGGTGATCACCTCCGCGTCGACCCCGCCCGCCAGCCCGGGGTCGGCCACCACCAGGACGCTGCCGGAGTCCCGGACGATGTGGGCGACGACCTCCCGCGTGCTGCTCGGGTAGATGGTGGTGGTGACGCCGCCCGCCGCGAGCACGGCCAGGTCGGTCAGCACCCAGTCGGCGCTCGTCGCGGCCATGATCGCCACGCGGGCCTCGTCGCGCACGCCCAGCTGCCGGAACCCCAGGGCGCGCCGGCGCACCTCCTCCCCGACCTCGGCCCACGTCATGGAGGTCCACGTGTCGCCGTCGCGCCGGCGCAGGGCCTCGCGGTCGGGGGTGGCGCGCACCCGTTCGCGCAGCAGGTCGGGGATGGAGCGGGCCACGGTGTCCTCCTCTGGAGCGGCGCTCTAGAGCGGTACTCTAACCACATGGGACCGACCAGTCGGCAGGCCGTGCTGGACGCGGCGCTCGAACTGGTCGCCGAGGGCGGGCTGGGCGCGGTCACGATCAGCGCGCTGACGGCCCGCTCCGGGGTGTCGAACGGCAGCGTCTACCACCACTTCGGCAGCCGGGCGGGGCTGTTCGCGGTGCTGTACGGGGAGAGCTTCGCGCACTGCGTGGACGCCCTGGCGCCCGCGCTGGGGACCGGGGACGCGGAGCAGGCGGTGCGCGCGGTGGTGGCGCGGTACCTGGGCTGGGTGGTCGGGAACCCCGGGCGGGCGCGGTTCCTCTACGCCGCGCCGCGGTCGGCCGACCCCGCGGTGAAGCTCGCCGCGTTCGAGCCGGTCGCGCGCTGGTTCGCGGACCGGATGGCGGCGGGGGAGCTGCGCGCGGTGCCGCTGTGGGCGCTGGACCCGGTGGTGATGGGTCCCGCGCACGAGTGCGCCCGGCGGTACCTGCTGCACGGGTTCGACCTGGGGGCCGCGGTGCGGCTCGTGGCCGACGCCGTGTGGGGGGCGGTCGCGCCCGTAGGGTGATCACATGGCCACTTGGGGAGACCTCGCCGCGTACGTCCACGACACCTACGACGTCATCTCGGAGAAGGAGGACGAGATCCGCATCCTGTTCAACTTCGAGCAGTTCGACGAGGACGACGAGCGCACCCAGGTGATCATCCTGGTCCGCGAGGTGCTCGACCGGCAGCACGAGTGGGTGCAGATCGCCTCGCCCATCGGCCTGGCCGCCGCCGTGGACCTGAAGGCGTTCCTCGTCGAGGTCGGCAACTCGACCATCGCCTGCGGCGCGGCGGTCATGGGCGAGCACGTGGTGCTGCGGCACTCGCTGCCCCTCTCGCACCTGGACATCCACGAGTTCACCGAGCCGCTGGCGCTGCTCGCGGGGACGGCGGACCGGCTGGAGGAGACCTTCTTCGGGGGCGACGACTACTGACGGGGCCGGTCCCCACCGGGGTCCGGGGACCGATCGGGGCGCGCCGGGGCGTTGACAGCGGGCGTGCGGGGATGCTGTGATCCCCGACAACAGATAGGAAAGTTTCCTAACTGTTCCGCCGCCGCCGTGTTCATCCCCCCGAGACCCGTGGGAGGCACCCCCGTGGCACCCCGTCCCCGATGGCTCGCGACCGTCGCCGCGGCCGCTCTGCTGGCCGCACCGGCGCCCTGGGCGCAGACCGCCTCGGCGCAGCCCGGCGCAGCGGAGTCCGACGCGGCCCGGTCCGACTCAGTCCGGTCCGAAACAGTCCAGTCCGCCGCCGCCCGGTCCGCCGCCGCCCAGCCCAACGCCGTCCGGTCCGACGCGGCCGCCGTCGAGCACCAGGCCGAAGGCGCGGCGATCTCCCTGGGCGTGGTCGAGTCCAACCACGCCGGCTACACCGGCGGCGGGTTCGTCAACTACGACAACGCCTCCGGCAGCTCCGTCGAGTTCACCGTCACGGCCCAGGCCGGCCCGGCCACCCTGGCCCTCCGGTACGCCAACGGCACGACCACCAACCGCCCGATGACCATCTCGGTCAACGGGACGGCCCAGGCGAGCGGCGTGGCGTTCGCCGGCACCGGCGCGTGGAGCACCTGGCGCACCGCGACGGTGCCCGTCACCCTGGCGGCGGGCGTCAACCGCGTCCGGGCCACCGCCACCACCGCCGCGGGCGGCCCCAACCTCGACCGGCTCGACGTCACCGCCGACGGCCCGGCGCCCGGCCGCCCCGCCGACGTGAACGGGCAGCTGCGCGTGTGCGGGACCAAGCTGTGCAACCGGTACGGCAAGCCGGTCCAGCTGCGCGGCATGAGCACGCACGGCATCCAGTGGTACTCGCAGTGCGTCAAGACCGCGTCCCTGGACGCCCTGGCCTCGGACTGGGGCGCCGACGTCCTGCGGATCTCGATGTACGTGCAGGAGGGCGGGTACGAGACCAACCCGCGCAAGTTCACCGACCTGGTGCACGGCTACATCGAGGAGGCCACCCGCCGCGGCCTGTACGCGCTGGTGGACTGGCACCAGCTGTCGCCGGGCGACCCGAACGCCAACCTCGCCCTGGCCCGCACGTTCTTCACCGAGGTCGCCTCGCGGCACCGCGACAAGACCAACATCATCTACGACATCGCCAACGAGCCCAACGGCGTGGCGTGGTCGGGCATCAAGTCCTACGCCGAGCAGATGATCCCGGTCATCCGGGCCCAGGACCCGGACGGCGTGGTGTTCGTCGGCACCCACGGCTGGGGCTCGCTGGGCATCTCCGACGGCCGGTCGGAGCAGGACATCGTCAACAACCCGATCAACGCCACGAACTTCATGTACACGTTCCACTTCTACGCGGCCTCGCACCAGGACGAGTACTTCAACGCCCTGACCCGCGCGGCGGCCCGGCTGCCGATCTTCGTGACCGAGTTCGGCACCCAGACCTACACCGGCGACGGGGCCAACGACTTCGCGTACAGCCAGAAGTACCTGGACTTCCTGGCGGCCAACAAGATCGGCTGGACGAACTGGAACTTCTCCGACGACTTCCGGTCGGGGGCGGTGTTCAAGGAGGGCACCTGCGCCGGGAACTCGTTCTCGGGCACGTCCGTGCTGAAGCCGGCGGGCCAGTGGATCCGCGAGCGGATGCGCACGCCGGACGACTTCCCGACGAGCTGATCGACCGGTGACGAGCGGCGGGGTCCCGTCCCCGCCGCTCGTCACGCGGCGTGGTCGGAGAGCAGGCCGGCGCGGACGGCGGTGAGTTCGGCGTCGAGCCCGATGCGCCCGGCGTGCCGGTCGTTCCACCGCCGCAGCCCGTCCGCGAGTTCCGACCCCGCCGCGAGGGCGATGCGTTCGAGGAACACCAGGGGCAGCGGGACGCCCGAGGAGTGGTGGGCGAGGCCGGCCAGGCTCGCCAGGACCTCCGCGTAGCTCGTCCCGGCCGGTAACGCGGGTGCCGCGGGGCCCGCGACGTCGCGGTAGGCGTGCGCGACGTCCGGGAGGACCACCCCGGCGAGCATGGCCAGCAGCCGCGCCAGCTCCTCCTGCTGGAGCAGGTCGTCGGCGCTCCAGGAGTCGACCACCTCCCGGACCGCGAGGAACGGTTCGGAGTCGGTGGTCTCGAACAGCTCCAGGACCTCCAGCAGCGCGGTGACACCGCTGGCCTGGTCGAGGCAGAAGAGGACCAGGTTCGACAGGTGGACGCCGGGGTCGGGGCTCTCCTCGACGGTCACCGGGGCGCCCAGCCGGTCGGCGAGCAGCCTGGTGGCCAGGCCCCGGCCGGCCGCGTCGGACAGGCTGGGCAGCCGGACGAGGGCGCGGACCAGGGACGTCGTGAGCATCCGCCGCGTGGTGCCGTCGAACGCGCTCGCCGTGGGGACGCGCAGTTCGCCGAGCGCCTCGGCGAGCCGGTCCAGACGCGCGCCCTGCTCCGCCAGGTACGCGTCGATGGTGTCCGGGCCGATCCCGGGATCGGCCGCCCCGGCGACGACCCGCGATCCGTGCGCACCCGCGCCGCCGCGCAGCTCGGCCTCCAGCGCCCGCACCTTCGCCGTGGCCGCGTGCGCCACGCGCAGCGCGGTCAGCCGGTCGGCCCTGGCGCGGTCGAGCTGCTGCTCCACCCTCCGCTCGGACTCGCGTGCCCGCGCCAGCTCCGCGTTGCGCCGCTCGGCCTCGTCGACGAGGTGGTCGCGCTCCCAGGTCAGCCTGACCACCACGTCCTGCGCCCGCATCAGGACCACCTGGAGCGCCCACACCGCC
The DNA here is from genome assembly GCF_042658445.1 of Saccharothrix lopnurensis. Lineage (NCBI taxonomy): Bacteria > Bacillati > Actinomycetota > Actinomycetes > Pseudonocardiales > Pseudonocardiaceae > Saccharothrix > Saccharothrix lopnurensis. The sequence continues at coordinate 142,572 of NZ_JBHSQO010000003.1, forward strand.
CGGGTGAGGTCGCGCTCAGCGGCCAGGCTGTCGACCAGCTGCCGCCGGACCTGGCCCAGCTCCTCGTACAGGGCGACCACGCGTTCCTGGTCGCCGGCCGGGTGGATGTGCACGTCGCCGCTGATCGTGTGCGCCTGCACGGTCGCCCCGAGGACCGTGCCCGAGACGTCGTTGCGCCCGTTCGACTCCACCAGCGCCTCCGTCGCAGCCACCGGTACCGTTGCCCGGATTGTCGCACCGGAGGCCGCACCCCGGCCGAAAAGATCCGCTCAGCTCACCGGCCAGGTGTGCACCGGTTCGTTCGAGTGCATCAGGTCCCGGTACGTCCGCAGCATCCGCCGCAGCGCCTCCGGCCGGTCCAGCGCTGTGTGGTCGTAGTGCCGGTGGAACGCCCGCGCCTGCCACGTCGCCCCGTTCACCCCGGTCAGGCAGCGCTGCTCGATGATCCCCAGCAGCCGGTCGCGCTCGGCGGCCTCCACCTTCATCTTCACCAGGCCCTCGTGCGCCATCGGCAGCAGCCGCCGCAGGACCAGCTCCACCACCGGCACCGTGCCCAGCCCCGGCCAGTAGACCTGCGCGTCGATGCCGTTGCGCGCCCCGGCGGTGAAGTTCTCCTCCGCCGCGCTGAACGACATCTGCGACCACAGCGGCCGCTCCTCCTCGGCCAGCGCCCGCACCAGCCCGTAGTAGAACGCCCCGTTCGCCAGGGTGTCCACGACCGTCGGCCCGGCGGGCAGCGTCCGGTTCTCCACCCGCAGGTGCGGCTTGTCCCGCACCACGTCGTACACCGGGCGGTTCCAGCGGTAGATCGTGCCGTTGTGCAGCCGCAGCTCGGCCAGCGACGGCGTGTCGCCCCGCTCCAGCACCTGCACCGGGTCCTCGGGGTCGCAGATGGGCAGCAGCGCCGGGAAGTAGCGCACGTTCTCCTCGAACAGGTCGAAGATGGACGTGATCCACCGCTCCCCGAACCACACCCGCGGCCGGACGCCCTGCTCCTTCAGCTCGTCGCTGCGGGTGTCGGTGGCCTGCTGGAACAGCGCGATCCGGGTCTCCCGCCACAGCTCCTTGCCGAGCAGGAACGGCGAGTTCGCGCCCACCGCCACCTGCACGCCGGCGATCGCCTGGGCCGCGTTCCAGTAGGGCGCGAACGCGTCCGGCGACACCTGGAGGTGGAACTGCGTCGACGTGCACGCCGCCTCGGGCACGATCGAGTCGGCCGTCATCTGCAACCGCTCGACGCCGTCGACGGAGATCTGGATGTCCTCGCCGCGCGCCGCCAGCACCTGCTCGTTGAGCAGCGCGTACCGGGGGTTGCCCGACAGCGCCTCCTCGGCCATGTGCCTGGCCTGGAGCGTCGGCAGGATGCCGATCATCACCATGTGCGCGTCGACCTCGCGCGCCTTGCGGTCGGCCTCGTTGAGCGAGTCCCGCACCACCGACTCGAACTCGGTGATCCCGCCCGCGGTCAGCTGCCGCGGCGCGACGTTGATCTCCAGGTTCCACTGGCCCAGTTCGGTGACGAAGTCCGGGTCGGCGATGGCCTCCAGCGCCTCGGCGTTGCGCATCGCCGGGTCGCCGGCGTCGTCCACGAGGTTCAGCTCGATCTCCAGCCCGGTCATGGGCCGGTCCACCTCGAACCGCGACTCGCTCAGCATCCGGGCGAACACGTCGAGGCAGCGACGCACCTTCGTGCGGTACCGCGTGCGGTCCTCCCGGGTGAACTCGTGCCGCCCGACGTCGTCGCCCATTGCCCGCCTCCCAGCCGGTGGATCAGCGCGCGGGTACCGCGATCGCGGTCACCACAAACCCCTCGCGGGCCAGCCAGCGCCCGGTGAACCCGGTGACGGCGACACCGTCCACGACCGGCGGCTCCACCAGGATGCGGGCGCTGAACGTGCCGTCGTCCGGGTGGATGGTCACCTCCGCGTCCTCGAACCCCAGCCACCGCCGGGCCAGCGGGTACCACGCCTTGTAGACCGTCTCCTTGGCGCTGAACAGCAGCCGGTCCCAGGCGACCTTGTCGCTCGCGTCCCGCAGCCCGTCCATCCGCGCCAGCTCGGCGGGCAGCGCGATGGCGCCCAGCACCCCGTCCGGCGTCGGTTCGTTCGGCTCGGCGTCGATCCCGATCGTGCGCACCTGGTCGGTCCGGCCCACGGCCGCCGCCCGGTAGCCCTTGCAGTGCGTGATGCTGCCGACCACCCCATCGGGCCACGCGGGCTCGCGCGAGGGCAGGGGCACCAGCGGCGCGGGCGGGAAGCCGAGGGCCGCCAGCGCGGTGCGCGCGCAGTGCCGCCCGGTGGCGAACTCGCGGCGCCTCTTGTCCACCGCCCTGGCCACGTGCTGCTCCTCCTCCGGGAACAGCACCACCCCGTCGGGGTCGCCGAAGACGTCGAACGCCGAGACCGGCGGTGCGAGCAGGTCCGTGATCATCGGGCGTCCCCCTCGCGCAGCACGTCCAGCAGCGGCGCCGCGGTCCAGCCCCGGGGCTGCCACTCCCTCGGGTAGCCCAGCGACACCTCGTCGAAGCGCACGCCGTCCTTCCGGATGGTGCGCGGGATGTGCAGGTGGCCGTAGACGGCGACGGCCGCCCGGAACCGCAGGTGCCAGTCCGCGGTGCGCTCCGTGCCGCACCACAGCGCGAACTCGGGGTAGCGCAGCACGAACGTGGGGTCCCGGACGAGCGGCCAGTGGTTGATCAGCACCGTGCGCAGCGACGGGTCGACGGCCGCCAGCCGCCGCTCGCTCTCCGCGACCCGGGCGGCGCACCACGCCTCGCGGCTCGGGTAGGGGTCCGGGTGCAGGAAGTACTCGTCGGTGCAGACGACCCCGGCGTTCTGGGCCGCGGCCAGCGCCGACACCTTGTCCGTCGTCCCGGCGGGCCGGAACGTGTAGTCGTAGAGCGTGAACAGCGGCGCCACCGCGACCGGCCCGCCCGCGCCCTCGAACACCGCGAACGCGTCCTCGGGCGTCAGCACGTCGATGCTGCGGCACAGCTCCACGAGCTGCTTGTAGCGCACCTCGCCGCGCGCCTGCACCGAGTCGTCCTTCGTCGTCCAGAGCTCGTGGTTGCCCGGCGACCAGACCACCCGGGCGAACCTCCGGCGCAGGAGGCCCAGCGCCCACTCGACGTCGTCGAACTTCTCCGCCACGTCGCCGGCCACGATGAGCCAGTCGTCGGGGGAGTGCGGGTGGATCGCGTCGACGAACTGCCGGTTCTGCTGGTAGGTCACGTGCAGGTCGCTGGTGGCGAGCAGGCGGGGCGGGGTGGTCACTCCCCGAGCGTATCGCCGGCGGGGCGACTCGGGGAGTGACCGCTCATCCGCTCGTCGCTCGCGGGGGCCCGTTCGGCGGCGCCCGGGTGGCCGCGTGACGCTGCACCGCTCCCGTTCGTCGCGCGTCGTCTTACCAGGGGGCGCCGGTGTTCCTAGCGTGATGGGTATCACGACGTCCTGGGCGGAGGACCCGATGACCAACCAAGTACGACCCGCGCAACCGTTCGGCCGAACGGTCGGTGCGGAGATCGCCCGGCAGGTGCAGCAGCACGCGTATCCGGTGGCCGCGCCGCGGCGCGCCGACGACGCCGCCCTGGCCACGTTGCTGCGCGCCCGCCAGCGCGGCGACGCCCAGCGGCAGGAGCCGTGGGTGCGCCGGGCGCCCGAGGCGCCGCCCCGACCCCCGCACGCCGACGTGATCGAGCAGCTGGCCGCGCGCCTGGTGCCGCCGTCGCTGTGGGCGGTGGTCGAACCGCTCATCCCGCCGGCCAAGGTGCGCCGCCAGGGCGGCGGCCGGGGCCGGGTGTCGGACCGGGCGATCTTCACCGCGATCGTGTTCGTGCTGACCAGCGGCTGCGCGTGGCGGCACCTGCCGCCCACGTTCGGCGTGACCGTGCCCACGGTGCACCGGCGGTTCCAGGAGTGGACCGAGGCGGGCCTGTGGCCGCGGCTGCGGCGGGTGGCGGTGGAGGGCGCGGTGGACGAGGCCGAGTGGCTCGGGCTGGTCCTGGACGCGGCGGAACGGCGCGGCGCACGAGCCGCGGGGTAGTTCGAGCAGGGGAACGGCGGCCGGCGCGCGGGCGTCCCACCGAAGAGGTCCGCGCGACCGCTGTCCCCCGGAGGTGGCGATGATGATGCCGGAGTTGTCCAGACGCGAGGTCGCCCTGCTGCGCGCGACCGACGCCGACCGGGTCGAGCTGACCGGGAGCGAGGAGCCCGACGTGCGGGTGGACGCGCTGCCGTTCTGCGACCCGGTCACCGCGCGGGGGCTGGTGCACGCGGGCCTGATCCGGCCGGTCGTGCCGGTGGTGCCGGGCCAGTGGGCCGCGGCCTGCCTGACCGAGGCGGGCGCGGCGGCGCTGGGGTCGGCCCTGCTGGTGGCCTGAGGTCGGCCCTGGCGGTGGCCTGTCGGCCGTGCCGCCGGCCTGAGGCCGGCCCGACCGGCAGCCTGAGCCGGCCGTGCCGCCGGCCTGAGCCGACCCGACCGCCAGCCGTTCGACGGGTGCCCACCCGGCCGGGAGTCGCTTGACTGGGCACATGACGCCCCCGGTGCACGCGACCGTCGTCGAAGGCCCCACCGGCGCACCACCCGCCGTGTTCCTGCACGGCGTGCTCAGCTGGGGCGACGACGAGGTCTACGGCTTCGGCAACCAGCGCCCGCTGGCCGCGTGCCGGCGGCTGCTCCTGGTGGACCGCCGGGGCTACGGCGACAGCCCCGACCTCGACGGCCCGCACCGCAGCGACTACGTGGTGGACGCGGAGGACGTCATCCCCCTGCTGGGCGACGGCGCTCACCTGGTCGGGCACTCGTACGGCGCGGTGGCCGCGATGCTCGCCGCCGCGGCCCGCCCCGACCTGGTCCGCTCGCTGTGCCTGGTCCAGCCCGGCGCGCTGCGCCCCGCCGAGGGCCACCCGGTGGTCGCCGACGCCCTCGCCCGTGCCCGCGCGGCCACGGCCGCCATGCCCGACCTGACCCCCGAGGACTACCTGAGGCTGTCCACCGACGCCGTCGGCCTGCCCGCGCCGGAGCCCACGCCGCGCCGGCTGCGCGCGGCCCGCGCCACCATGGGCGAACGGCCGTGCTGGGACGCCGACGTGCCGCTGGAGCCGCTGGCCGCCGCCGGGTGGCCGGTCCTGGTGGTGCTGGGCGACTGGACGGGGGCGCCCGCGCGGTACCGGCGGCTGGCCGGTGAGCCGCTGATCGCCGCCGGTGGCGAGATCGCCTGGCGGGTGGGCGCGGAGCTGCTCACCGTGCCCGGCTACTACCCCCACGTGCAGCGGGCGGAGCAGGTGAACGCGGCGCTGGAGGCGCTGTGGGCGCGGGCGGACGCCTAGCCGGGCAGGCCGGCGAGCTTCCCCGCCGGCGCGGCCTCAGGCGTGCACCCCGGCCGAGTACTTCGGCACCCGCACGCTGACCTTCGTGCCCAACCCCCGCTCGGTCTCCACCACCAGCCCGTAGTCGTCGCCGTAGCAGCGGCGCAGGCGCTCGTCGACGTTCCCCAGCCCGATGCCCGCCGTCTCGCCGACCTGACCGGCCAGGGTCCGGCGCAGCGCCTCGGGGTCCATGCCGATGCCGTCGTCCTCGATGGTGATGTGCGCTTCCTCGCCCGCGTCCGCCGCCAGGATCGAGATGCGCCCGGGGCCCACCTTGCCCTCCATCCCGTGCCGCACCGCGTTCTCCACCAGCGGCTGGAGGCACAGGAACGGCACGGTCACCGGCAGCACCTCGGGCGCGATCTGGAGCGTCACCTGCAACCGCTCGCCGAACCGGGCGCGCTCCAGCGCCAGGTACTGGTCGATCGACTTCAGCTCCTCCGACAGCGTGGTGAAGTCACCGGCCCGGCGGAACGAGTAGCGGGTGAAGTCGGCGAAGTCCAGCAGCAGCGTGCGGGCGCGCTCGGGGTCCGTGCGCACGTAGGAGGCGATCGCGGACAGCGAGTTGTAGATGAAGTGCGGCGAGATCTGCGCCCGCAGCGCCCGCACCTCGGCCTCCACCAGCCGGGTCCGCGACCGGTCCAGCTCGGCCAGCTCCAGCTGCCCGGACGCCCACCTGGCCACCTCGTTCGTGGCCCGCACCAGCCCCGCCGACGCCTCCCGGCTGTAGGCGGCGAGCACGCCCACCACCCGGCCCTCCACGGTCAGCGGCGCGAGCACCGCCGTGTGCACCGGGCAGTCGGGGCGCGCGCAGGTGATGTCGAACGCCCTGGTGCGCCCGGTGCCGAACACGTCCGCCGCCAGGTCCATCGCCTCGGCCGCGTGGTGGGCGCCCGCGCCCTCCCAGGCCACCACCTCGGTCTCGTCGGTCAGCGCCAGCGCCGGCGTGCCGAGCAGCGTGCGCAGGTGCTTGGCCGACTTCTTCGCCGCGTCCGGCACCAGCCCGGCGCGCAGCGGCGGCGCGGCCGACCACGCCGTGTGCAGCGTCTCGAACGTGATCCGCTGCTCCTGGGTCAGGAAGTCGTTGCGGGTGCGCGAGGTCCACCACAGCGTGATCACCACCGCGAGACCGACCAGCAGTATCGCGCCGACCGTCCACACCGCGGTCACAACCGGTCCTGGCTGCGCAGGCCCAGGTTCTCCGGCGCGTGCAAGCGCACCATCACGTGGTTCACCCCCGGTGGCACCCGACGCGGCGTCAGCAGCGACACCACGTACATCACGACGAAGCCGAGCGGCACGGTCCAGGCGGCGGGCCGGGCCAGGAACACGTGGTACCACGAACCGGCGCCGCCGCTGATCGTGACCAGCCCTGCCACCAGCGCGGGCAGCCCGCCCGCGAGCATCCCGGCGACCGCGCCCGCCGTGGTGATCCGGGTGCTCCAGATGCCCAGCACCAGCAGCGGGCACAGCGACGAGGCCGCCACCGCGAACGCCAACCCGACCATGTCCGCCACCGGCACCTTGCCCACCAGCCAGGTCATGCCCAGCGGCACCAGCACGGCGGGCACCGTCGACACCCTGAACCCGCTGACCCCGCGCAACCGCAGCACGTCCCGGCTCAGCACCCCGGCCAGCGACACCATCAGCCCCGAGGACGTGGACAGGAACGCGGCGAACGCGCCGCCCGCCACCAGCGCGCCCAGCAGCTGCCCGCCCAGCCCGTCGACCACCCGGCTGGGCAGCACCAGCACCACCGCGTCGGTGTTGCCGGTCATCAGCAGCTCCGGCGTGTAGAGCCGGCCGAGCGCGCCGTAGATCGGCGGCACCAGGTAGAACACCCCCAGCAGGCCCAGCACGATCAGCGTCGTCCGCCGCGCCGCGCGCCCGTTGGGGTTGGTGTAGAAGCGCACGATCACGTGCGGCAGGCCCATGGTGCCCAGGAACGTGGCGATGATCAGCGAGTACACCGCGTACAGCGGGAACCGCTCGCCGCCGCGCATGGGCATCGCCCAGGTCTCGTTGGTGTTCGCCGGGATCGAGCTGACGTGCGGCACGGCCGCGCCGCCGGGGAACGTCAGCCGCGAGCCCGCGGCCGCGGTGTGGTCGCCGGGGGCCAGTTCGCCGAGGCCGTCGACCCGGTGCCCGTCCACCACGCCGGTGCCGGTGTAGGGGATGGTCTCCGGCACGTGGAACGAGGCGGCGCCGTCGAAGGTCACCGTGGTCTGGGCGGTGAACTCGGGGTACTCCGGCCCGGTCAGCCCCTTCGCGCCGTGCGCGTGCCAGGCCACCACCAGGAACACCACCGGCACCGCGATCGCGGTCAGCTTGAGCCAGTACTGGAACGCCTGGACGAAGGTGATGCTGCGCATCCCGCCGGAGGCCACGTTCAGCGTGACCACCACCGCCACCACCAGCGCGCCCACCCAGTCCGGCGCGCCGGTGACCGTGTGCAGGGTCAGCCCCGCGCCCTGGAGCTGCGGCAGCAGGTACAGCCAGCCGATGCCCAGCGCGAACGCCGCCGCGACCGCCCGCACGGTCGGCGAGCCGAACCGGGCCTCGGCGAAGTCCGGCAGCGTGTACGCCCCGCTGCGCCGCAGCGGCGCGGCGACCAGCGCGAGCAGCACCAGGTAGCCGGCCGTGTAGCCGACCGGGAACCACAGCATGTCCGGCCCGTGCGCGAACACCAGGCCCGCGATGCCGACGAACGACGCGGCCGACAGGTACTCGCCGCCGATGGCCGAGGCGTTCCACCACGGCGAGACGGTGCGCGAGGCGACGAAGAAGTCCGAGGTGGTGCGCGAGATCCGCAGGCCGTAGGCGCCGACCAGCACCGTCCCGATCGCCACCGCCAGCACCGCGATGATGCCGTAGGTGCTGCTCACGACCGTTCCACCAGCTCGGCGAACTCGCGTTCACCGCGCTCGGCCTGCCGCACGTAGAACCAGCCCGCCAGGACGAACACGGGGAACACCAGCACGCCCAGCAGCAGCCACGGCAGCGGCACGCCCAGCAGCCGCTGCGCGCCGACCGGGGGCACGAGCGTGAACAGCAGCGGCAGCGCCGCCACGCTCCCGCACACCACCGCGCACAGCAGCAGCCCGAGCCGGCGCTGGGTGCGGATCAGCGAGCGCATGTAGACCGCGCCCAGCTCGCTCTGCTCGTCGATCTCCCGCGAGGCGGGGTAGGGGCGGGGCGCGCGCGGCGCGCGGGTGCGCGGGCTCGTCACCACCACGCGCTGACGCGGCGGCTGCGGTCCCGTCACGACGGCTGCCGGTTGCGGCGCACCAGCAGCTGCCGCAGCTGCCGGGCGTGCCGCCGGCTGACCGGGAGCACCGCGCCGCCGATGTTGACGCTGAGGTGGCCGTCCTCCAGGCGCAGCTCGTCGATGTGCCCGAGCGACACCAGGTGGCTGCGGTGGATGCGCACGAACCCGGCCGACCGCCAGCGCTCCTCCAGGCCGTTGAGCGCGGCGCGCACCAGCCCGCTGCCGGTGGCGGTGTGCAGCCGGGCGTAGTCGCCGTGCGCCTCGACGTAGCGGATGTCGGCCAGCCTGATGAACCGGGTGATCCCGCCCAGCTCGACCGGGATGACCTCGTCGCCCACGTCCGGCGGCTTCTCCGCGGGCGCCGCGGCGGGGGCCGGTTCGGCGGTCTTGGAGTCCAGCACCTCGTGCACGATCCGGTGCACCGACTCGGCCAGCCGCTCCGCGCGCACGGGTTTGAGCAGGTAGTCCAGCGCCTTGAGCTCGAACGCCTCGACCGCGGGCTCCTGGTGGGCGGTGACGAACACGATCGGCGGCGGCTGGGCGAACCGGGACAGCACGCGGGCCAGGTCCAGCCCGTCCAGGCCGGGCATCCGGATGTCCAGGAACACCGCGTCCACCGGCTGCCCGGCGTCCATGGCGCGGTGCAGCGTGCGCAGCGCCTTGGTCGCGTCGGTCACCGCCTCCACGTGGCCCACGCGCGGGTCGGAGCGCAGCAGGTAGACGAGGTCCTCCAGGGCGGGGGCCTCGTCGTCCACCGCGAGCACCCGCAGCGTCCGGTCGAGTGCCCCTCGGCGCTCCGGGCCCTCGCAGAGGGGACAGGGCAGTCCTGAGGTCATCAGCTTCCAATGCGGTGCGGTCGACGGCGACGGCGATTAGACCACCGGACGCCCATCCTCGCTCCTTGAGGCGACCGAGGGCAACGACCGCCGCGCGGCCGCGGCGTCGCCCAGGGTGACCTCCAGTTCGAGGAACGCCTCCTCCGCCCGCCGCGCCGCCAGCGACACCGAGGCCGCCGCCGCGCTGCCTTGGTGCCCCGCGCCGCGCCGCCGCGGAGGGGGCGGACACCGCCCGGAGGTGTGGCGTTCGGCGTGGTGGGGGTGGTGGGGGCGCTGGGCGCGCTCGGCTCCGCTCGGCCCCGCTCCGCTCTGCCCTGTCCCGCTCAGCCCCGCCCCGCTCAGCCCGGCTCCGCCAACGCCGCCGCCGCCACCCGCTCGAACACCGCGAACCCACCGCGCTCGGCCAGGTCGGCCAACGCGCGGGCGTGCCGCAGCGCCTCCGCCCGCCGCCCGTCCGCCGCCAGCGCCGTCACCAGGTGCCCGTGCGACTGGGCCACCCCGAACAGGTACTCCGTGGACGCCGCCAGCTCCAGCGCCCGCAGGTGGGCCGCCACGGCGGGACCCGGCTTGCCCAGGTGCCGCACCACCAGGCCCAGCGCGTTCTGCACCTCCGCCTCGACGCGCGGGTAGCCGCCCAGCTCGTGGACCAGCCCCAGGGCCCGCTGCGCCGTCCGCAGCGCCTCCACGCGGTCCCCGCCCAGGCACAGCGCCACCGCCAGGTGCGCCAGCGCCTCGGCCCGCGCGGGCCGCACCCCGGTCCGGTACCAGGACGCCTCCGCGTGCCGCAGCAGCTCGACCGCCGCCGGGTAGTCGCCCTGCGCCGTGCGGCAGCGCGCGAGCAGGCCCGCGCACGTCGCCTCCACGTTGGACCCGTCCGCGGCGCGGGCCAGCGCCAGGCCCTCCGCCAGCAGCTCCGCCGCCCCCGCCGCGTCGCCGCGCATCAGCCGCAGCGCGCCGTGCCCGGCGAGCGCCCCGATCCGCACGTGCGGCGGCGCCCAGTCCTCGCCCGCCAGGGCCGCCACCCGGTCGAACGCGGCACCGGCCGCCGCCAGCTCGCCCAGCTCCATGCGCACGACGCCGTCCAGGCCGGCGTGCAGCCACCTCAGCAGGCCGTTCGGGCGGACCAGCGCCAGGTGCCGCAGCGCCACCCGGGGGTTGCCCAGGTTGCGGTGCTCGGTGGCCAGCCACACCAGCGTGGTCGCCTCCGCGTCCCGGTCGCCCGCCGCGCGCGCCGCGCCCAGCGCCGCGTTGACCGCGTGCAGGAACTCCACGTGGTGGCCGTGCGAGCCGAAGTACCCGCTGACCGCGTCGATCAGCCGCCACGACAGCTCGCGCGGGCCGTGCGCGGCGCAGTGCTCGGTCGCCGCCAGCACGTTCGGCCGCTCGGCCTCCAGCCACGCCCGCGCCTCGTCCGGGCCCAGCCGCGGCGGCCCGGACCGGCCCAGCTCCGGGTACAGCACGTCGCCCACCTCGACGGCCGTGCGCAGGTACCAGTCGAACAGGCGCCGCCGCGCCGACCCGAGGTCCTCGCCCGCCGCCGCGGCCCGGTCGGCCGCGTAGTCCCGGATCAGGTCGTGCGGCGCGAACCGGTCCACGCCCACCCGCTGCACGAGGTGCGCCGACGCCAGGTCGTCCAGCAGCCCCCGCGCCACCTCCTCGGGCGCGTCCAGCAGCGCCGCCGCGCCGTCCGCGCCGAAGTCCGACCCCGGCAGCACGGCCACCAGCCGGAACAGCCGCGCCGCGGCCGGCGCCAGCGCCGCGTACGACAGGTCGAACGCCCGCCGCACCGCCGCGGTGTCGTCGTTGTCCACGGCCAGCGCGGTCAGCCGGTCGCCGCCGCGCAGCTCGGCCACGTAGGAGGCGATGTCCCCGTGCGGCGAGCCGACCAGGTTGCCCAGCGCGATCCGCAGCGCCAGCGGCAGGTACCCGCACAGCCGCGCCAGCTCGGCCAGCGCGTCGAACTGCGCCGCCGCGGCCTCCGGGCCCACCGACCGCGCCAGCAGCTTCCACGCCTCGTCGCCGCGCAGCACGTCCAGCCGCACGGTCGTCGCCCGCAGCGGGTGGCGCAGCTCGTTGCGGCTGGTGATCAGCACCGAGCAGCCGGGATCGCCGGGCCCGGGTTCCCGGTGCCCGACCCCCTCGGGCAGCAGCGGCAGCACCTGCCCGACCGACGCCGCGTTGTCCAGCGTGATCAGCACCCGCCGCCCGCGCAGCCGCGCCCGGTAGCCGCGGACCAGCTCGTCCTCGCCCACCGGGATGTGGTCGGCCCGCACGCCCAGGGCCCGCAGGAACCGCGCCAGCACCACCGGGGTGGGCAGCGGCGGCGAGGTCGAGTGCCCGCGCAGGTCCACGTACAGCTGCCCGTCCGGGTACCGCTCGCGCGCCGCGTGCCCCGCCGCCACCGCGAACGCCGTCTTGCCCACGCCCGGCGGCCCGCACACGACCACGGCCGCCCCGGACCGGGCGAGCCGGCCGGCCACCCGGGTCAGCTCCGCCGCGCGCCCCACGAAGTTCCCCACCGGCGCGGGCAGCTGCGCCGCGGACGACCACGCGGGCTCGACCGGCCGGGGCGGCGCCTGGTCACCGGCCAGGATCGCGCGGTGCACCGCGCGCAGCGGCTCGCCCGGGTCCACGCCCAGCTCGCGGGCCAGCACCGTGGCCGCCTGCCGGTAGGCGTCCAGCGCGTCGGCCTGCCGGTCCGCCCGGTGCAGCGCCACCATCAGCTGCGACCAGAACCGCTCGCGCAGCGGGTGCCGCGCGGTCAGCCTGCGCAGGTCGGCGATCACCTCCTCGCACCGGCCCAGCTCCAGCCGCACGTCCACCAGCTCCGAGGTCACCAGCAGCCGCCGCTCGACCAGGCAGGGCGCCTCGACCTCGTGCAGCGACTCCGACGGCACGTCCGCCAGCGGCACGCCCCGCCAGCACGCCAGCGCCCGCTCGTACACCTCGGCCGCCGCGGCCGGGTCGCCCGCCCGGACCAGCTCCGCGCCCCGCGCGGCCAGCGCCTCGAACCGGTGCAGGTCCAGCGCGTCGGGCGGCAGGTCGATCCGGTACCCGGTGGGGGTGGTGCGGATCAGCTGCGGCTCGCCGAGCGCGCGCCGCAGCCGCATCACGTACACGGGCAGCGTCTGCGCGGCGCGGTCCGGTGGCGCCTCGCCCCACACCCGGCGGACCAGCTCGGCCGGGGGCACCGACCGGTTCGCGCCCAGCAGCAGGGTGGCCAGGACGATCCGGTGCTTGGCCGCGGTGACCTCGACCGTCCGGCCGTCGCGGCGGACCACCAGGGGCCCCAGCACGCCGAACTCGTCCCGCGACAGCGCCCCGCCCCCGATCTGGAAGTCGACCTCGACCATGGTCGTGCCCCGGTCCGGACCGGAGTACCACCGGATGGCCCCGGACCTACAGCCGGCCGACTTCGGTGACCCGCACCGCGGCCGTGCCGGTCTCGTCGGACTCGGCCAGGTCGATCTCGGCGGTGAAGCCCCAGTCGTGGTCGCGCGCCGGGTCGTCGAAGATCTGGCGCACCACCCAGCGCCCCGACTCCTCGCTGATCACCAGCATGGCGGGGCCGCGCGCGTCCGGGCCGGTGCCGATGTCGCCGTGGTCCTCGAAGTACGGCTCCAGCGCGTCCTGCCAGTCCTCGGCCGACCAGCCCGCGCCGCCGTCGAGCTGGCCCAGCTCGTAGTAGTCGCGCCGGGCCGCCAGCTCCACCCGCCGGAACAGCGCGTTGCGCACCAGCACCCGGAACGCGCGCACGTTGCGGGTGACCGCGGGCGGCACGTCGGTGAGCGCGGCCTCGGCCTCCTGGGCGGGGTTGCGCAGCTTCTCCCACTCGTCGAGCAGGCTGGAGTCGACCTGGCGGACCAGCTCGCCCAACCACTCCTGGAGGTCGCTGAGCTCCTCGGTCTTGGCGTCCTCGGGCACGGTCTGCCGCAGCGCCTTGTACGCGTCGGCCAGGTACCGCAGGACCAGGCCCTCGGAGCGGGCCAGCTGGTAGTGCGAGACGTACTCGGCGAAGGTCATCGCCCGCTCGAACATGTCCCGCACGACCGACTTCGGCGACAGGTGGTGGTCGGCGACCCAGGGGTGCCCGCGCCGGTAGGTGGCGAACGCGGCCTCCAGCAGCTCGGCGAGCGGCTTCGGGTGCGTCACGTCCTCCAGCAGCGCCATCCGCTCCTCGTACTCGATGCCCTCGGACTTCATCGCGCCGATCGCGTCGCCGCGCGCCTTGTGCTCCTGCGCGGACAGCACCTGGCGCGGGTCGTCCAGGGTGGACTCGACCACGGACAGCACGTCGAGCGCGTACGACGGCGACTCGCGGTCCAGCAGCTCGACCGCGGCCAGCGCGAACGGCGACAGGGGCTGGTTGAGCGCGAAGTTCACCTGGAGGTCGACGGTGAGCCGGATGTCGTCGCCCTGCCGCTCCACCACGCCCGCGGCCAGCAGGCCCCGGTACATCGAGATGGCGCGCAGGACGTGTTTGCGCTGGGAGGGCCGGTCCTCGTGGTTGTCCTCCAGCAGGTGCCGCATCGCGGCGAAGGCGTTGCCGGGGCGGCCGATGACGTTGAGCAGCATGGCGTGGCTGACCTGGAAGCTCGACGTGAGCGGCTCGGGCTCGGCGTTCTTGAGCCGCTCGAACGTCTGGTCGCTCCAGGAGACGAAGCCCTCGGGCGCCTTCTTGCGCACCACCTTGCGCCGCTTCTTCGGGTCGTCGCCCGCCTTGGCCAGCGCCTTCTCGTTCTCCACCACGTGGTCGGGCGCCTGGACCACGACCGTGCCCACGGTGTCGTAGCCGGCGCGGCCGGCCCGGCCCGCGATCTGGTGGAACTCGCGCGCCTTGAGGTGGCGGGTGCGCTGGCCGTCGTACTTGGACAGCGCGGTGAACACCACCGTGCGGATCGGCACGTTGATGCCCACGCCCAGGGTGTCGGTGCCGCAGATCACCTTCAGCAGGCCGGCCTGCGCCAGCTGCTCGACCAGGCGCCGGTACTTGGGCAGCATCCCCGCGTGGTGCACGCCGATGCCGTGCCGGACCAGCCGGGACAGCGTCTTGCCGAACCCGGAGGTGAACCGGAACCGGCCGATCATGGCCGCGATGTCGTCCTTCTGGGCGCGCGTGGCGACGTTGACCGACATCAGCGACTGGGCGCGCTCCAGGGCGGACGCCTGGGTGAAGTGCACGACGTAGACCGGGGCCTCGCGGCCGTGCAGCAGCTCCTCGATCGTCTCGTGCAGCGGCGTGGTGACGTACTGGAAGTGCAGCGGCACCGGGCGCTCGGCCGAGCGGACCGTGGTGGTGGGGCGGCCGGTGCGGCGGGTGAGGTCCTTCTCGAAGAAGGCGACGTCACCCAGGGTCGCCGACATCAGCAGGAACTGCGCCTGGGGCATCTCGATCAGGGGAACCTGCCACGCCCAGCCCCGGTCGGGCTCGGCGTAGAAGTGGAACTCGTCCATCACGACCTGGCCCACGTCGGCCCGGTCCCCGTCGCGCAGCGCGATGTTGGCCAGGATCTCGGCGGTGCAGCAGATGATCGGCGCGGTCTCGTTGACGCTCGCGTCGCCGGTCATCATGCCGACGTTCTCCGCGCCGAAGACGTCGATCAGCGCGAAGAACTTCTCCGAGACCAGGGCCTTGATGGGCGCGGTGTAGAAGGTGCGCCCGCCGCCGCCCTCGCGCTGGCGGGCCAGCGAGGCGAAGTGCGCGCCGGTGGCGACCAGCGACTTGCCGGAGCCGGTGGGCGTGCTGAGGATGACGTTCGAACCGGAGACGATCTCGATGAGCGCCTCCTGCTGCGCCGGGTACAGCGACAGCCCGCGGTCGGACGCCCACTCGGCGAACGCGTCGTAGAGGAGGTCGGGGTCGGGGGTGGCCGGCAGCCGGTCGGTGAGAGTCATCGCAGGCGGAGCATAGTGGTAACGCCGGGTGATGGGCTCCGCTGACCTGCCGTTCCGAGTGGTGGGGTCCGGGTCCCGGCCCTAGGGTGCCGGCGTGGCCGCCCGTCCCGGCGATCCCCGCGGCGGCGGCCCGCGGCGGCGGTCGGGGGCGCGGCCACGCACGTCCGCCGTCCGAACCACCCGCGAGGAACACACCATGATCGTCGTCACCGGCGCCACCGGTCAGCTCGGCCGCCTCGTCGTCACCGCCCTGCTGGACCGGGGCGTGCCCGCCGACGGGGTGGTCGCGGCCGTACGCGACCCGAGGAGGGCCGAGGACCTCGGCGTGACCGTGCGCGAGGCCGACTACGACCGGCCCGGGACCCTGGCCGGCGCGTTCCGGGGCGCGGAGGAGGTGCTGCTGATCTCCGGCAACGAGGTCGGCCGGCGCGTCCCGCAGCACCGGGCCGCGGTGGACGCCGCCAAGGCGGCGGGGGTGCGGCTGCTGGCCTACACCAGCGTCCTGCGCGCCGACACGACCACCGTCTCCGTGGCGCCGGAGCACCGGGCGACCGAGGAGTACGTCCGGGCGTCGGGCGTGCCCTTCAGCCTCCTGCGCAACGGTTGGTACAGCGAGAACTACGAGCAGACGATCAGGCAGGCGCTGGCCACCGGGGTGATCCCCGGCGCGGCCGGCGACGGGCGCGTCGCCTCGGCCTCCCGGGCGGACTACGCCGCCGCGGCGGCCGCCGTCCTGACCGGTGAGGGCCACGAGGGCACCGTCCACGAGCTGTCCGGCGACACCGCGTGGAGCATGGCCGACCTGGCCGCGATGATCACCGAGGTCTCCGGGACCGAGGTCGTCTACCAGGACCTGCCCGTCGAGCTCTACACCCGCACGCTCGCCGGCATCGGGCTGCCCGAGGAGGTGGCGCTGATGCTGGCCCGCATGGACACCGACATCGCCGCCGGCCTGCTCGCCGACACCCCGGGCGAGCTGTCCCGGCTCCTCGGCCGGCCCACCACGCCGATGCGGGACACCGTCCTCGCCGTGGTGAAGGGCTGAGGTCCCCGTCTTCACCCGATCGGGGCCGAACAGCGCGACGCGGGGGTTCCAGGCCGGTGCCATCGGCCTGGAACCCCCGCGTCGGGTTCGGTCGGGGACCGGGGGTCCCGGTCCCGCCCCGTGCCGAACCGGCCCGGTCAGGGGTCGGTGCGGCTCAGGGGTCGGTGCGGCTCAGGAGCCGGTGCGGCTCAGGGGCTGGTGCAGGTCACCGTGGGCAGCGGGTTGGTGCCGCTGTAGCTGCCGGTGAAGCCGAACTTCGCCGTGCCCGAGGGCGCGACCGTGCGGTTCCAGTCCACGTTGCTCACGGCCACCTGGGACCCGGAGCCGGACCGCACGCCGTTCCAGACGCTGTTGATCACCTGACCACTGGCGAGGTTCCACCTGGCGGTCCAGCCGTTGAAGGCGCTGGTGCCGTGGTTCATGATCTCGACCTCGCCCTGGAAGCCACCCGACCACGCGCTGGTGATCCGGTAGTTCGCCATGCAGCTCGCGCTGCCCGGCGGGTTCGTCGTCGTCGTGGTGGGCGTGGTCGTCGTCGTGCTGGTGCTGGTGCCCGTCGTGGTCGTGGTGGTGGTCGTGGTGCCGCCACCGCCGCCGACGCCCGTCTCCTGCCCGTTGCCGCCGTCGAACACGACGTCCGAGCAGTTGTAGAAGGTCTCCTGGCTGTCCGAGCGGGTCCACACCGAGTAGATGATGTGGCGGCCCGACTTGGCCGAGGGCAGGTTCGCGTTCCAGTAGTACTGGCCGTCCACGGTGCCCACCGAGCCGCTCGCCTGCGGGTTGGTCACGCTGTGGAACGGGGTGCTCTCCAGGTCGTCCCAGGCCAGCGCCCGGGTCGGGCTCCAGCTGTCCTTGGTGACGTACAGGTGGAAGGTGCCCGGGTGGGCGGCCCACATGTTGTAGGACCAGCGGATGTTCGAACCCGCGGTCAGGTGCGTCACGGGGTAGTCGTTGCGGGCGATGTCGAACCCGGAGAACGTCGGGTTGCCACCGCTGCACAGCTTGCCGTCGGGGATGAAGCCGCGGGTGCGGCCACCGCCGTCGGAGCGCAGCACGCCGAACCAGTTGTAGAGGGAGTTCGTGCCACCCGCGGTGACCGCCGCGCTGCACGCGGGGTTCTGGGGGCGGATGTCGCCCTGCGGCGACAGGCCGTCCTTCCAGCACAGGAAGGTCCGGCTGCCCGGCTTCATCATGGCGCCGTGGGCGGACGCCGCCGGCGTGCTGACCACGTTCACGAGCACTGAGACCAGCACACCGGCCACGCCGGCCGCGGCCAGCGCGACCCATCGTCGGGTCTTCACCGTCGTGCACCTCCTCGTTGAGGTTCTGGGAACGCTCCCAGGAATCGGGCCAACTGTAGCCACGGACACAGCGGTCTGTGAATCTTCAGCTACCCAGTGCAGCCGGGCGGTCGAACGTGAGCGACCCTTCAGCGGAAGATCGCTACCCCCGGACGCGGGCATCGGGTCTGGGAAGGCTCCCAGAGCGCGTCGAACCGATCGGCGGGGTCTCGCCGCACGTCGAGGGCCCGCACGCCGAGGGCCCCGCACGCTGAAGACCTCGCACGCCGAGGAGCCGGCACGCCGACGCCCCGCTTCTCGACGCCCCTCTCCCGACGCCCCGCTCCCCGGCAACCCCGCGCGCCGAAGACCCCGCTCCTCCGGCCCGAGCAGGTCCGGGGGAGCGGGGTCGTCGGGGTGGCCTACCCGTTCCGGTCGGGTGGCGCGGTCACGCGGCGCCGTCGGTGGCCAGCGCGGCGAGCCGGTCCAGCGCCTGGCCCAGGTACTCGTCGGTCAGCTCGTGGGCCTCGCCGCCCACCGCCTCGGGGTGCTCGCCGCGCACGTCGAGGTGCAGCACCACGCGGCTCGCGCCCGGCCCGTCCTCGTCCACCTGGAGCCAGCCCGAGTAGCCGTCGCCCTCCAGGTCGCCCCACTCCAGCCGCCGCTGCTCGGGGACGGCCGCCAGGTAGCCCTCGGCCTCGTCGATCTCGTCACCGATCGAGACCCGGCCGGTGACCCGCTCCGGCCCGCTCGACTCGACCTGGAGGCCGTCCGGCAGCCACGCCTCCATGGACTTCACGTCCCGGGCGAGGTCGAACACCACCCGCGCGTCGACCGGGATCCTCTGCTCACGCTCGAACTCAGCCATGCCGCAGCCGTACCCGCGACGCGCGGGATTACACCGACGCCGGGAGCCCGGCCCCGATCGAGGCCAGCTCCGCGCGGGCCCGGTGCGGGGTCACCGGCCGCATCCCGGCGTCCGCGCACCGGCGCACCACCTCGGGGTGCTCGCGCAGCAGCCGCAGGCCGCGGCGCAGCAGGAGCGGCACCGGCTTGCGCGCCTCGGCCACGTCCCGGGCGAACCGGCGGGCGAACGTGACCAGGGCGTTCGGCGCGAGCACGACCGCGTCGGCCAGCACCCCCGCCGCGCGGCAGCCCGTCACGAGCCGGTCGGCGAACAGGCCCTCGGCGATGAAGAAGCCCGGCGCGTCCAGCGTGCGGCAGCCCACCCGGCGGTCCTCGCCGATCGAGTACACGGGCGCGTCGACCGTGCCGGTGGTGGCCAGCCCGACCACGGCGGCCAGCGCGTCCCCGGTGTTCCAGGAGCCCTCGGCGTCCCAGTCCGGGCGGCCCGCCTCGTCGCGGGGCAGCAGCGGGTCGTCGCCCTCGCGGTAGAAGTCGTCGAGCCGCAGCACGGGCCAGCCCAGGTGGGCGGCGAGGGTGGACTTGCCCGAACCGGAGGGGCCGGCGAGCAACACGGCGCGCGCGTGAACGGCAGGTGACGGCACGGGGCACGATTTTCGCACACGCTTGTCCGATCGTGCACCGCCGATGCTCCCGCTGTGCACCCGGCCTTGGTCACCGCGCGCGCGACCCAGCACCATGTGCGTCATGGTCAGGGTGCGCGGCGTCGAGGACGCCCAGCGGTTGCGCGAAGAGCTGAAGGACGACGAACGCGGCAGGGGCTCCGTCGACGCCCCGGACGTCGCGGCGCCGACCGGCGCGGGCGCGGCCGGTGTGGTCGCCGACGGCGCGGCCGACCGGATCGAGCTGGACCTCGACGAGTTCACCCGCGCCGGCGGCGAGCTCGAACGGCTGCGCGGCGAGCTGGTCGAGCTGCTGCGCCGCGCCGAGGGCGAGGTGGACCAGCCGCTGGGCGACGGGCAGGGGCCGGTCGCGCTGCACATGCGGCGGGCGTTCGGCCTGCGGGCCGGCGAGGTCGGCGGCGGCGTGCGGGTGGCGCTGCGCTCGTACCTGAGGGAGCTGGACGCGCTGCGCGAGGCCCTGGACCGGGTCGGCAAGACCCACCAGGCGGAGGACGAGGAAGCGAAGCGGACGATGGGACGACTGGCGTGAACGAGCGCGAGCAGGCCCGGCGGGCGCGGCGGCAGGCCCGGCGGGTCCGGCAGGAGAACCAGCGCAAGGACCAGGTCGAGCGCAACCGCGAGCTGCGCAACTTCGGCCGGATCAACTGGGAGGCGTACCCGCACCGCCGCCTCTGGGACATGGTGATGTCCTCGGACGCCGCGGTGATGTCGCAGCGCACCTGGGCCTGGCAGCGGCTGGCCGCCGACGTCGACCAGACCACGGCGCGGGTGCAGGGCCTGGTGCAGCGGCTGGCCATGTCCTGGCGCGGCCCGTCCGCGGGCGTGGCCGCCGCGTCGGTGACCCGGCTGACCAGGTGGGCCGCCGACGCCTCGGAGCGGACCTACCAGGTGGGCACCGGCCTGGAGCGCTACACCGAGGCCGTGGACGAGGCGCGGCGGCGGATGCCCGTGCCGGTCCACCCGACCGCCGAGCGCTGGTTCGAGGACGGGCGCGACGTGAGCACGCTGGACGGGCCCGAGGGCGCGTACATGCTCGACCAGCTGCTGGACGACCACATGCCGTCGAAGAAGGAGCAGCAGCGGGCCCGCGCCGAGGCGGTGCGGGTGATGACCGAGTTCGAGGACGCGAGCCGCGCGGTGCACACGTCGCTGCCGGAGGTCTTCCAGCAGGCGCCGGAGGGCGCGTCGACCGTGCGGCCGGACCACCGGCTCCCGACCCCGCCGAACCACCCCCCGATCCCGCCGAACCACGAGGTGCGCCCCCCTGACCCGCCGCAGGTCCCCGTGCCGCCGGTGGTCCCCACGCCCCCGCCGGTGGTCGAACCGCTGCCGCCCGCGCGCCCGGATGACACCACGGGCGTGGCCGGCGTGGGCCAACCCGGCGCGCCCGCCCTGGGCGCGCCCGGCGCGGCCGGTGGTTACGGCTCGTTCGGCCCCACGGGCGGCGGCGCGGCCGGCGGTGGCGGTCGGGGCGGCGGTGGTCCGGGTGGGGCGGCCGGGTTCGGCCCCGTGGGCTCCGGCACCACGTCCGGCGTGCTCGGCGCGGTGCCCGGCGGCGCGGCGGCCCGCGGCGGCTTCGGGCCGGTCACCGGCGCGGGCGGCCCCCAGGGTTTCGGGATGCACCCGCCGATGGCCCCGGCCAACCGGGCCGAGGACAGCGAGCACCGCAACCGCTACGACCTGGGCCTGGACCTGCTGGACGACCTGCCGCCCGCCTACCCGCCGGTGCTCGGCGAATGAGGGACCCGGAGCGGCTCGGTGACCGGCCGGGCCCCGGTGGCCGGGGCGGTGCCGGCGGCGGGCGCCCCGCAGGCCGGCGCTCCGCCCGCTGGCGCCCTGCCGGGTACTCCACCGGCGGGCACCCCACCCGCCGGCACCTCGCTCGCCGACACTCCACCGGCGGGCACCCCACCGGCCGCGCCCTCCTCGTCCACACTCCCTCCACCCGCGCCCTCCTCGCCCGCACCCTCCCCACCCGCGTTTCCCCCACTCCCACTCATCCCCGGCCCGGTCGGGGATGAGCGACGGCTACCGGGTCGACCCGGACACCCTGACCGCCTTCGCCGCCCGGCTCGACGAGACCGCGGACGAGGTGCGCGCCGCGGCCGCCTCCCTGGAAGATCCGGTCGGCGACCTCGGTCCCGAGGGCATCACCGAGGCGGTCGACCACCTCGTGGCCGAGTGGGCGCGGGTGTTGCGCGGTGTCGGGCTGGACGTGGTGGCGGAGGGGCTGCGCGCGGCGGGCAACAGCTACCGCGAAGCGGACGAGTGGCGTCATGACTGACTACCGCGGCCTGGGGTTCGACCCGACCCCCGGCCACGCGGGCGCGGTGGCGGCGGCGAGCGAGCGGTGCGCGGCGGCCTTCGCCGACCCCGGACCGCCGCCGGAGGGGTGGACGGGTGCGGCGGCGAACGGGTTCAGGACCCGGTTGGAGGCGGTGGTGTCGGAGCTGACGGCGGTGCGGCGCGCGATGCGGGCGGCGGCCGAGGTGCTCGACGACTGGGCCACCACGCTGCTGGGCAACCAGCGCCGCGCGGAGGAGCTGGACCGGCGCGCGGTGCGGTTGCGTCGCGAGCTGGCCGACGCCGCCGACGAGGTCGACCACACCGGCGCCCTGGCCCGCTTCACCCCCTCCCACGCCGCGGCCCACCAGGAGGCCGTGGCCCGGCACGACGAGCTGAGCGCCAGGCTGGACGAGGTGCTCGACGAGGCCCGGACGCTCGCGCGGGACCACCGCGCGGAGGCCCGGCGGGTCGCCGAGCGGCTGCGCGCCGAGGAACCCCGGACCGCCGTCGCTGGTGCCCAGACCGCTGTCGTGGATACCCGGACCGCCGTCGCGGACGCCCTGACCGGCTTCTCCTCCCTCACCGCCGAGCTGGCGTCCGTGCTGCTCGGCCCACCTCGACCGGCGCCCTCCGCGGGCGCGGCGGCGGCGTTCCGGGCGGGCCTCGGGTGAGACTGGCTCCCGTGCCGGGGGTGACCCCGGTGGCACTAGGCACCCCCGAACGCACCGCCGCCGAGCTGCTGGCGGTGCTGCGCAGGCTCAAGGGCTCCCGCGACCCCGGCCTGGAGGTGTCCGCGACGCAGGCGGCGGAGCTGGCGCACCGGCACGGCGCGGGCCTGCTGGCCGTGGTCGAGCACCCGGACGCCGACCCGGCGCTGCTGATGGCGGGCGTGGTGCCGGTGGACCGGCCCGCCGGACCCGACGAGCCCGCCTTCCACCTCGACGGGCCGGCGATCCGCGAGGTGACCAGGGGCGAGACCGCCACCGGCTACCCGGTGGTGATCGTCGAGCGCATCCCGGTGACCGGGCCCGGCGCGCAGCTCCAGGTCGTGGTGACCGACCCCCACCACCCGCGCGTCGTCGTGTTCACCCTGCACTCGCCGAGCGGCCGCGGCTGGCTCGACGTCGCGGGGGTGGCGGGCCGATTCGTGTCCGGGGTGGAGTTCGACGCCCCCGACCTCGCCGGCACCGACCTCGCCGGCACCGACCTCGCCGGCACCGACCTCGCCGGCACCGACCTCGCCGGCACCGACCTCGCCGACGCCGACCTCACCGACGCCGACACCGACGTCACCGCCCCCGACGTCACCGCCCCCGGAACTCGCTCGGCGTCCGGCCGACCACCTGGCGGAACGTCCGGGAGAAGTGCGCGGCGCTGACGAACCCGCAGTCCCTGGCGATCTCCCCGATCCCGCGCGCGGCCTTCGCCGGGTCCGCCAGCAGCGCCTTGGCCCGGTCGATCCGCAGGCCCCGGATGCGCTCGGACACGCCCTGCCCGTCGTCGAACAGCTGGTAGAGCCGCCGGCGCGAGATGAACAGCGCCTCCGCGATCCGGTCCGCGCCCAGGGTCGGGTCGGCCAGGTGCTCGCGCATGTACTCCAGCGCCTCGCGCCGCCGCGCCGCCGGTGAGTCGACCCGGTCCAGCTCCGCCCGCAGGGCGCTGCGCAGCACCAGCTCCGCCAGCCCCAGCAGGTGGTGCGCCATGCCGTGCGGGTCCAGCACGTGCGCGGCGGCCAGCACGTGCGCCACCGCGCCCGAGAACACCGACCGCAGCGCCGCGTCCACCGGCACCGGCTGGAACATCAGCGGCTTGAGCTCCCCGAACCCGATGGTCAACCGGGTCTCCGCGACGGTCAGCATCACCACGCCCACCGGCAGCACGTGCAGCGAGCAATCGGGGAACCGAAGCGCGGTCCCGGTCGCCGGCACCCCCTTGGGCACGGTGCAGCGCAGCAGCAGTTGGAGGTGCTCGGGCGCCGACGCACCCCCGTTGAGCGCGGCTTTGGCGGCGGCGGCGCCCGAGGCCCGCACCGTCAGGAAACCGCCCTCGACGTCCACGCCCGGCAGCCTAGCCACCGGTGTCGCCCCTCCCGTCCGCACGAGTTGGGGGCAGCGACTACCTTCGTGCCCCATGGCGCGACGTTCGGCGACCGGTGTGGTGCTGACCCACCTGGAGTTCGACCTGCTGTGGGAAGACCTCGGGACCGGCGAGCCGCCGTACCCGCTGGAGGTGCCCTCGCACGGGGAGACCCAGGACGAGCGGGACGCGCTGGGCGGCGAGGTCCTGCGCACCCTCACGGAGGCGGGCCTGGCCGACGGCGAGGAGGTCTCGCCCGAGCTGGAGGACCTGTTCGGCCGGCTGGCCCACGGCTCCACGTCGGTGGACGCGCTGGTCTTCCGCCCCACCCCGTGGCGGGTGCTGGCGACGGCGCGCGGCCCGCGCGGCGTCCTGGCCGTGCTGAACGACCACGAGGTGGCCCTGGAACCCGTCACCGACCTGACCGCGGCCGTCACCCGGGTCATCGGCGACGCCCCGGCGGGCCCTGGTGAGCCGGTCTCCCTGCCGCGCCCGGCCTTCTCGGCCGCGATGGACGCCTACGCCAGGTCCGGCCACGCGGGCATGGAACGCGCCCTCGCGCAGGCCCGCGTCACCGGCCGCGCCACCCGCGCCATCACCACCCTGGTCGACTCGCCCCGCACCGCGAGCGGCCAGCTGGCCGTCACCGGCCCGGCCGGCCGCTCCCCGGTCCTGAGCTGGACCGACACCGCCGCCGGCCGCTACGCGATGTCCACCGACGACACGGGCTGGGTCCGCGTCACCCCCGCCGACACCGCCTGGCTGGCCCGCCACCTGACCACCCTCCTCACCCCCTAGAACCCCGCGAGTCGTACGTCCAGACCCCGCGTGTCGTACGTCCAGGACCCCCGAGTTCAGCGTTCAGGCCCCCCGAGTCGGGTGAGCCCCGGGTGACAGGGGCTCCAGCAGCTCCGCCGGCACCACCTCGCCGACCACCGCCAGCCCCTCCGCCAAGGCCCCCTCGGCGGCCTCGTCCACCAACCCCCGCACCACGCCCGCCAGCTCCGCCGGGCGCAGCGCCAGCGCCTCCCGCGCGAACGACAGGTCCACCAGCTTCCCGTGCAGGTCGACCACCACGGTCACGCCCCGCCCCGACGCCTCGCAGCGGACGGCGTCCACCCTCTCGCCCAGCCCCATCACACCCGCCACGTCTCGGGGATCGTGTCCTCGACCGACTCGGCCATCCGCGCCTCCACCCCCAGCCCGAGCGCGTCCACCTCGCCCACGGCCCGCCGCACCCGCGCGTTGGCCCGCGCCGTGGCCGTGTCGACCAGCGCCAGGACCGCCCTCGCCAGCCCCGCCTGACCCAGCCGCAGCGAACGCTGGTCCAGCACCAGGTCGCGCAGCCCGCCGCCGGGTCCCACCTCCACCGAGATCCCGGTGTCGGGGTCGTGCGCCCGCGCGGTGATCGGCGCGTCCCCGGTCACGGGTGCACCCCGCCGTAGAACGTGGCCGAGCTGAGCCGGTGGGTATTGCGCCGCACCGCGTCGCCCGAGTTGCCCTCGATCAACGTCACGGTGCCGCCGGAGACCTTCTCGACGATCCCGATGTGCTTGCTGGTCGCCGGGCTGCCCGGCCCCGTCCCGAACAGCAGCACGTCACCCGGCTTCACCGCGCTCAGCGAGGTGTACGCCTTGCCGTTGCGCTGCCCCCACCGGAACACGTCGCCGGTGAACGGCAGCACCGGGATGTCCACCCCGGCCTTGCGCCACATCGCCGTGGCGAACGACGAGCACCACGCCGCCGTCGGCCCGTACGGGTTGCGGTTGCTGCCCGGCGGGTTCTCCCGGACGCCGAGCTGGCGCCGCGCCGCCGAGATGATCGTCCGGGCCCGGCCGCGGGCACGGGCGTCGGACGGGCTGGTGCGGGACCGCTCGGGCCGGGCGTCGGCCACGCCGTCGTGCTCGACGTCCTTCTCCAGCGCGCGCAGCCTGCGGGCGGCGTCCTCCATCTCGCCCCGCACCTCGCGCACCGCCGCGGCGGTCTCCCTGGTGTACTTCGGCTCCAGGTCGGCGGCCCGCGCCACGGCCTGGAGCACCGCCGCCCGGGTGCCGACCGCCCGGCCCGCGTCGAGCAGCCGCGTCGCCTCGTCCAGGTACTCCTCGACGGCCCGCCGCGCCCGCCCGTGCCCGGTGGTCAGGGCGGCCGACACCCCGGCGACGACCCGCTCGGCGTCCCGCGCCGCGTCGGCGGTCGTGCGCAACTGCCCGCCCAGCCGGTTCGCGCGCTTCTCGAAGCCCTCGGAGTTGTCGCCCCGCCAGTGCTCCAGCACCGTCTTGGCGGCCTTTGCCTGCTCCTCCTGGTGGTCGGTGAGGCCCGCCGCGGTCCGGTTCAGCGCGTACTGCGCCTTCACCGCGTCCTCGGCCTTGCCCGCCAGCGCGTTGCGGTGCCCGATCATGCTCTCCGCGAAGTGCCGGGCGATCGCACGGGTGTCCACTAGCCCTCACCCCCTCCGGTGACGCCCCGGCCGCCGTTCAGGGCGCGGGCGTTGTCGTCGTCCTGGTCGCGGTACGACCTGGCGGACCTGGACGCCGACGTGGCCAGCGCGTCGGTGTTGTGGGCGACGCCCTTGACCTGCTTGCGCAGCGCCGCGCCGAAGCTGTCCAGCGCCTCGGCGAAGCCGGACTGCCTGCCGACGCGCCCGAAGCTGTCGTCGGCGATCTCCCGGACCTCGCGCACGTGGCCCCGGCCGAGCGCGGTCAGGTCGTCGGCGGTGCCGCGCGTGCGCCGCGCGTAGTCGCGCAGCACGCCCACGTCCACGGAGAACCCGCCCCCGGACCCACCGCGCCCGCCACCGCCACCGCCGGAGCCGCCGCGCTTCATCGCCGCGACCCCGCGCCGCGCCTCGTCCAGGTGCCGCCGGTACTTCCCGCTCGTGTAGGTCGTCCACGGCGTCCACGACCGACCGTCGCCGGAGATCCTGTTGGCCGCCTTGGCGTTCTCGCGCGGGTCGAACAGCTCCCGGTTGGACCCCAACCCGAACTCGCGCCGCCGCGCCGGCCCCATGGACCCCAGCATGTTGATCTGCCACAGCCCGTAGGAGTTGTCGGGCGGGGTGTCGTTGTGGGCGCGCGGGTCGCCGCCGGACTCGGCCAGCGCGACCGCCACCGCGATCGTCAGGTCCTCCCCGCGGAAGCCGGCCGCGTGCGCGTGCCGGGCGATCTCCTCCGGGCTCAGCTCGCTCATGCCGGTCACCCTGCCCGCCCGGCGCCCGCCACCGGAACCACCGCTGCACGCTCGGACAGCACCCGTGCACGGGACGACTACAGTCGAACACGTGGACGAAGGGCTGTTCGACCAGGGCTTGTTCGGCGCGAGCGAGGAGGAGAAGGCGTCACGCATCGCCGCCAACGCGCCGCTGGCCGTGCGGATGCGCCCGCGGACCCTCGACGAGGTCGTCGGGCAGGACCACCTGCTCGGACCGGGCGCGCCGCTGCGCAGGCTGGTCGAGGGCTCGTCACCGGCCTCGGTCATGCTCTACGGCCCGCCGGGCACCGGCAAGACCACCCTGGCCACGCTCGTGTCCCGGGCCACCGGCCGCCGGTTCGCCGCCCTGTCCGCGCTGTCGGCCGGGGTGAAGGAGGTGCGCGCGGTCATCGACGAGGCGCGCCGCCGCCTGGTCCGCTCCGGCGAGTCGACCGTGCTGTTCATCGACGAGGTGCACCGGTTCTCCAAGACGCAGCAGGACGCGCTGCTCGGCGCGGTGGAGGACCGGATCGTGCTGCTGGTCGCCGCGACCACCGAGAACCCGTTCTTCTCGGTCGTCTCGCCGCTGCTGTCCCGGTCCCTGGTGCTCCAGCTGCGCCCGCTGACCGACGACGCGGTCCGCGCCCTGGTCCGGCGCGCGGTCGCCGACGAGCGCGGCCTGGGCGGCGCCGTCACCGTCGAGCCGGCCGCCGAGGACCACCTGGTGCGCCTGGCCGGGGGCGACGCCCGCCGCGCGCTGACCGCCCTGGAGGCCGCCGCGGACGCCGTGGACCCCGGCGGGGAGCTGGACCTGGCGACGCTGGAGGCCACGGTCGACCGGGCGGCCGTCCGCTACGACCGGCAGGGCGACCAGCACTACGACGTGACCAGCGCGTTCATCAAGTCCATCCGCGGTTCGGACGTGGACGCCGCGCTGCACTACCTGGCGCGGATGATCGAGGCGGGGGAGGACCCGAGGTTCATCGCCCGGCGGCTGGTGATCCACGCCAGCGAGGACGTGGGCATGGCCGACCCGAGCGCGCTGCCGGTGTGCGTGGCCGCCGCGCAGGCCGTGCAGCTGATCGGCCTGCCCGAGTGCGCGCTGAACCTGGCCCAGGCGACCGTGCACCTGGCCACCGCGCCCAAGTCGAACGCGGTGACCACGGCCATCGGCGAGGCCATGGCGGACGTGCGCAAGGGCGCGATCGGCACGGTGCCCGCCCACCTGCGCGACGGGCACTACGCGGGCGCGGCCAAGCTCGGCAACGCGCAGGGCTACCGGTACCCGCACGACGTGCCGGAGGGCGTGCTGACCCAGCAGTACCCGCCGGACGACCTGGTCGGCCGCGACTACTACGAGCCGACGGGCCGCGGCGCGGAGCGCGTGCTCGCCGAACGCCTGCCCAGGCTGCGCCGCGTGGTGCGCGGCCAGGAGTAGGGAAAATCCGTTCCCGATCGTTCCCGCGTCTGACACGGTGTGGCGGTGACGGACGTCCCGGCCAACGGCCATGCCCTCCTCGACTTCAACTCCCCGTTGTCCGACGCCAAGGCGTTCGACCTGGTCAACAGCCTGCACCTGGCGCCGGGGCAGCGGATCGCGGACTACGGCTGCGGTTGGGCGGAGCTGCTGCTGCGGGCGGTCGAGCACGCCCCGGGCACGCACGGCCTCGGCGTCGACAGCGACGAGCACGCGATCGGGAGGGGCCGGGCGAACGCCGGGGCCAGGGGCCTGGCCGACCGCGTCACCCTGGAGCCGGCCGACGCCACCACCTGGACCACCGACCCGGCCGACGTGGTGATCAGCATCGGCGCCTCCCACGCGTGGGGCGGCACGAGGGGCGCCCTGGAGGCCATGCGCTCCCGCGTGCGCCCCGGCGGCACCCTCCTGCTCGGCGACGGCTTCTGGGAGCACCCGCCGAACCCCGTCGCGAGCGCGATCTTCGGCGAGGAGGGCTTCGGCACCCTGGCGGACCTGGTGGACCTGGCCACGACCCGCGGCTACCGCCTGCTCAACCTGGCCACCGCGACCCCGGACGAGTGGGACGCCTTCGAGTCGCGCTGGTGCGCGTCGCGCGAGCGCTGGCTGCTGGCCAACCCGGACCACCCGGGGGCGGCGGAGGTCCGCCGCGTCGTCGACGACCACCGCGAGGGGTGGCTCAAGGGCTACCGCGGCGCGCTGGGCTTCGCCTACCTGACCCTGGCGCGCACCTAGGACCCCGGCCGCCTCGCCCGGCCGGGGATACCGGGCGAGGTGGCCGAACCGCTCATCCGGTGACCAGGTCCCTCGCCTCGTCCGCGACCGCGCGCACGGACGCGGTGATGTCCTCGGGGGAGCCGCTCAGGTCGATGCCGACCACCGAGATCGTGGTGCGGCCGTCCACCAGCCGGTACCGCGTCGCCCCGCCCCCGGTGGCGTGGACGAGCAGCCCGAACGGCACGCCGAGCGCCGTGCAGTAGGCGTGCGCCTGGTACAGGTCCGCGTTGCCCGGCCCCCGGTCCAGCCTCTTGTACTTCACGTCAGCGACCAGCGCGGGCACCCCGTCGCGCAACCACAGCACGTCCGGTTCCAGCCGGACGCGCCCCTCCCGGTCCAGCACCACCCGGTCGGACGGGCGGGCCTTGCGCACCACGCCGTCGAGCTGCTCGCGCAGCGCCCGGCGCGCGAACCGCTCGAACAGGTCGTTCATGTCGACCAGCACGCCGTGCGCGCGGTGCGCCCCGGCCGAGTGCGTGACCGACGAGTGCGCGAGCACCAGCAGCGCCAGCTCCACCGCGTTCCGGTACCGGGCGTTGAGCGGGTTCCAGGTGATTCCCGGGGGAGCGGACCACGCGGTGCGCGGCAACGACGCGACGTGCCCGCCGAACCGGGCCAGCGCCCGGCTCACGTGCTTTCGCGCGCCGGGGTCCGCCACGGCCGCGCGCACGTGCCGCAGCGCGGTGGCCACGACGCGGTTCTCCGGGACGTCCTCGGTGTAGTCGTCGTAGCTCACCTCGGCCGGCACGAACCGCCCCTGCCGGGCGCGCACCTGGTCCTCGACCCGCCACCGGCCGCGCACGACGGCCAGCGCCTCGTCCCGCCGCCGGTAGCCCTGGAGCACCCCGGCCCGGGTCGCCCGCAGCGCGGATTCGGCCAGCAGGTGCGCCATCGCGTCCACGGCGTCCGCGACGCCGTCCACCGGCACCCGCTCATCCCGCCAGGCCAACCGGTCGGTGGCCCCGGACAGCAGGTGCAGCAGGCCGCGCACGTCCACCTTGGGGTGTATGCGCACGGTGAGGTCGTCCACGCGCAGGAACCCGACGTGGTGCCCGGCCGTCAGCGTCCACCGGGAACCGCCCTGGTAGTCGGCCCGCAGCGAGGGGACGGCGGCCCGCAGCGCCCGCACCTGCGCCGGGCTCACCCCGTCGACGTCGGTCGACGCGTACTCGCGGAGCTCAACCGGCGGCACGGAGGACGTCGAGGTCGAAGGCTGCCAGCTCACGCTCGTCGAGCACTTCGCCGAGGTAGGGGAGCACGCTGTGCCGCCAGATGCGGGCCAACCACTTCTCGTCCAGGTCGGGGCGGAGGAAGAAGCTCGGCCCGATCGCGCGCTCGTGGGCCCGCAGCATCCCGTTGGCCCGGTCGACGAGGTCCGCGACCCAGGCCATGCCCGGCACGTGGCCCGCGAGCCAGGTCCGCAGCAGGTCCTTGACGGGACCGCTGACCGGGGACAGCTCCACGAAGTAGAAGCGCCTGCGCAGGGCCGCGTCGACCAGGGCGATCGACCTGTCGGCCGTGTTCATGGTCGCGATGATCCGCAGGTTCCCCGGCATCGCGAACCCCTCGTCGGAGTACTGCAACCGCATCGGGGAGTCGCGGTACTCCAGCAGGAAGTACAGCTCGCCGAACAGCTTGGCCACGTTGCCGCGGTTCAGCTCGTCGATGATCAGCACGTGGGTGCTCGCCGAGTGCCGGCGGGCGTGGTCCGCGAGGTGCTTGAGCGGCCCCTCCCGCAGCTCGAACCCCTTGCCGTCGGGGCCCGGCCGGAAGCCCTCCACGAAGTCCTCGTAGCTGTAGGAGGGGTGGAACTGCACCATCTCCACCACGCCGTCCTCGCCGGCGACGTGCTTGGCCAGCGCCCGGGCCAGGAACGTCTTGCCGGTGCCGGGCGGGCCGTGCAGCACCAGCTGCCGCTTGTCCGCCCACAGCTCCTCGACCTCGGTCAGGAACGACTCGGGCAGGCTCAGCCGCTCGGCCAGCGACCCCGTGGGCTGGGCCGCAACGGGGACCTCGCCGCGCCACCTCGCGAACTCGGCCTTCCGCTCGGGCGACCAGCCCGCCGCCGGGTCGCGCTTCACGATCCACCACACGAGGGTCTGCGCGTCCAACCGGTCGCGCAGCTCGAGGTCGTTGCGCGCGGCCTGCTCGATGAAGTCGTCCAGCCACTCCAGCACGCGTTCGTAGGTCGTCGACTGGCCCTCGTCCTCGTTCGGGAACGTGGTGCCGGTGAGCTCGAACGCCTTGCCGAACGCGGTCGCGACGTAGGGCGGGTGGTTGGCCGGGTCGGAGCCCATGAGCAGGGACGCGGCGATGGAGAGCCCCGTGCCCGCCCGGTTCACCGCGCTCGGCGGCGCGTGGTGCACGAAGCTCTCGATGCGGTCGCCCAGCTCGCGCCGCTCGTCCCACAGCGCGGTCAGCGCCTGCGCCGCGTCCTCCGGGTGCCGCTCGACCCAGTCGGTGAACGGGGCGCGCGAGAAGCGGTGCACGAGGTTGGCCCGGTGGTTCATCGCGACGCGCAGCCTGCCGGGCCAGTCCGGGGAGCGCCGGTCGAGCGCCTCCCGCGCCTCGGCCAGCAGCCCGGCGGCGGCGAGCTTGTCCTCGCGGTCCCCGTTGTCGAGGCCCACGTCGGCGGCGACCCGCCGCGCCCAGAGGAGCCAGTTGTCCCACGCGGTGCCCCCGCCCCGCCACTGCGGGAGGAGGCGCTCGTCGTAGAAGTCGAAGTCGGGGCCGTGGTGCGGGGTCAGGCCGGCCCGGACCTGCTGGAGCTGCCGGTCGACGTCCTCGGTGGGCGCGGTGACCAGGACCGCCCACTTCTTGGCGATCAGCCGCTTGTGCTCGCGCGAGACGATGGCCTCGAACGTCCGCGGGTGGAACAGGTGCAGCAGGGCGTGCCGCTGTGAGTGGGCGCCGGTGGGGCGCAGCCCCTCCACCACCTCCTTGAACGGCCACGGCCCCGACAGGACCCGCCACCGCTGGTTCACGTCCATCGCGGTGAGCGCGAGCCCGAAGTTGACCAGGCAGCTCAGCTGCACGTCGCGGCGGGTGAGGTAGAACGTGCCCGGGTTCAGGAAACCGAGGTCGAGGGCGCGGTCCACGGCAGCGGGCAGCGGGGTGCCGCCGTCGCCGCTCCACGACCGGACCGCGGCGATGAGCTCGCGCTTGCGCTCGCCGCCGGTGGTCTTCGTGACCAGCAGGTGCAGGGCGAGCAGCTCGGCCATCAGCCGCACCGGACCGGCGCCCGCGCCGGCCAGCTGATCCGCGAGCTTGGCCAGGAACGGCCGCTTGCCCAGGTCGGGCCGGTCCACGAACCGCTCACGCAGCACCTCGAAGTTGTCCCTGGTCCAGACCGCCTCGCCGGGCAGGAAAGCCGAGGTCCGCTCGTGCGCGGCGGCGCGGTACAGCTCCACCGCCTCGTAGATCCCGGGATCGGCCGTCCTGCGCCTGCCCACGACCATGCTCAGCGACCTCCCGCGCTCGACACCACGGTGGGGTGATCGTGATCGCCTCCGGGAGGGTTACCACCCGTCCGGCGGCGCCACCGGCTCCACCCCGTGCAGCGGGTTCGGCACGGTCCCGGCCCTCGGCACCGGCGGCCGGGCCGCCAGGTCCCGGTACCCCAGCGTGACCCGGTAGCTGTTGAGCGGGTACCGCAGGAACTCGGCGCAGGTCAGCGATCCCTCCTCCATCCGATCGGCCACCCCCGGGAACCGCGCCCGGTACGCCTCGACCTCCCCGCGCACCATCCCCCAGAACCTCTCCGGCGCCAACGGGTACAGCGAGGCCAGCGGTCGGAAGACGCCCACCAGCAGCGCGTCCACGACGTACTGCCGCAGCACCGCCCACGGCTTGCGCGGCAGCACGGGGGCGTCCGAGTCCGGGTCCAGTCCCCGCGCCGGCACCCGCTCCACCGACACGTTCACGTCGTCCACCAGGTCCAGCAGCGCCACCCGGACCGGCAGACCGCCCTCGTCGACGACCACCACCACGTTCTCCCCGTGCGGGTTGAAGGTGATCCCGTACGCGTACAGGAAGTGGATCAACGGCCGCAGCAGCGCCCGCAGCAGCGCCGCGAACCACACCGCCGGGTCCGTCCCGCCCACGTGCTCCAGCACCAGCGGCCGCCCGGCGCGGTCCACGTGCAGCAGGGCCGCCAGCGACCACGCCCGCTCGCCGGGCCCCAGCGCAACCGGCTCGCGCCAGATGCACCCCAGCGTCTCCAACCACTGGTAGGGCACCTCCCCGGCCCGCGACAGCTGCGGGTGCCGAACGGTCACCGAGGCGACCTCGCCCAGCAGCTGCGTCCCCCACGACCCGACGAGCTCGTCCGCGTCCCACAGACCGCGCAGCCACTGCGTCACCACCGGCGCGTGCAGCGTGCAGTGCGGCGGGATGCCGCGGTACACCGACGTGTTCAGCACCTTCAGCGGCAGCTTGACCTGGTAGCGCCCCGGCGAGTCCACGTTGGACATGCTGCGCACCGACTGCGTCGGCAGGTACCAGTCCGGCCCCTCGCCCAGCTCCACGATCCGACCCAGCGCCAGTTCCGGCGCCCACAGCACCCGCACCACGTGGTCGAGCTGCCACGGGTGCACGGGCAGCCACACGTACGCCGACGGCTCGACCCCCGCCTCCCGCAGCACCTCGGTGAACCGCTCGACCGTCGCCGGGTCCAGCTCGTGCCCCCGCACCGCCAGCTCCGACAGCTCCGGCGTGCCCCGGAACTCCGCCGGCCCCCGGTGCACGGCCAGCCACGGCAGCCGCACCGGGGTGCGCGACTCCGGCGCGTGCCGGGCCACGTCGTCGGCGGAGAAGCCGACCCGCCCCTTGTTCGCGATCAGCCACGGGTGCCCGGTCAGGTGCCCGTCCAGCTCGGCCTGCGGCAACGCCGCCAGCTCCGCGACCGGCCGCGCCGTCGCGGCCAGCTGCACGTCCGCCGCCAGCGTCGAGGTCACCTCGGCCAGGAACCCGGCGGTGGTGGCGGGGTCGACCCCCAGGTGCCGGAAGGCGTCCACCACGAACCGCTGCACGTCGTCGCACGGCTCGACCACGTCGTCGCCGAGGATGCCGGCCGCGCCGCGCCGCACCGACCCGGGGACGACCTCCCACCCGCCGAACGCCGTGCGCCGCGCCGCGAACGCGTACACCGCGTCGTCGAACCGCAGCTCGTACCCGCCCGCCGTGCCCGAGGGCGTCAGCAGCGCCTCGAAGCACAGCTCGCCGATCGCCTTCGCCAGCAACGCCGCCGAGCACTCGCGCCACAGGTCAGTCAACGGTCTCTCCCGGTGCGGTGAAGCTGGTGTAGGCCGTGTGCGCCGGCAGCGGGTACACCTCGCGACCGGCCACCGCGTTCAGGATCGTCGCGTTGCGCACCGCCCCGATGCCCAGGTCGGGCGCCGCCACGCCGTGGCTGTGCAGGTCCGCGTTGGCCACGAACACCCGCCCGCCGATCGCGGGGTCGATCTCGATCGAGTGGTCCAGGGCGACGACGTAGCGACCCTGGTCGTCGCGCCGCACGAACGGCTCCAGCGGCGCCAGGAACGGCGTGGGCGCCTGCCGGTACCCGGTGGCCGCCACGACCAGGTCGGTGACGTGCCGGAACGTCCGCCCGGTGTCGCGGTGCAGGCACTCCAGCACCACCCCGTCACCCGACACCGCCGACGACACCACCGACACCCCCGGCCGCAGCTCGACCGGCGCCAGGCCGTGCTCCCACTCCCGCCGGTACAGCAGGTCGTGCAGCTCGTCCAGGGTCTCCGAGGAGATCGCCCGGTAGTGCCGCCACTGCTCGGCCCGCAGCGCGTCCCGCCGGTCCTGGGGCAGCGAGTGGAAGTGCCGCACGTACGCCGGGGTGGTCATCTCCAGCACCAGCCTGGTGTAGTCCAGCGGCGCGAACACGGGCGTGCGCGTCAGCCAGGACACGGCCGGCCGGCCGTCGGACAGGTTGCGCCGCAGCAGGTCCAGCACCACCTCGGCCCCGGACTGCCCCGAGCCCACCACGGTCACCCGCTCCCGCGACACGTCCCGGTGCAGGTAGTCCGAGCTGTGCGCCAGCCGGTCGCCGAGGCCGGCCAGCGCCGGGGGCACGTGCGGCGCCGTCCCGACCCCGAGCACCAGGTGCCGCGCCTCCACCGCGAACCCGGGCCCGGACACCGCGAACCGGTCCCCGGCCCACTCGACCGAGGACACCCCGTGCGAGAACCGCACCGGCAGCCGCGCCGCCGCCCACCGCAGGTAGTCCTCGTACTCGCGCCGCGTCGGGTGGAACCGCTCCCGCACGTAGAACGGGTAGAGCCGGTCGGCGTCGCGCAGGTAGGCCAGGAACGACAGCGGGTGCGCGGGGTCCACCAGCGTCACCAGGTCCGCCAGGAACGACACCTGGAGCAGCGCGTCCGGGAACATCACCCCGCTGTGCCAGCGCAGCTCCGGCCGCGCCTCCAGCACCACCACGTCCACGTCGGGCACGGTCGACGCCAGCGCGGCCAGCCCGAGGTTGAACGGCCCGCACCCGATGGCCACCACGTCGTGGGTGGTCATCGCGACCGCACCATCAGCAGCGCCACCTTGTCCGGCAGCAGCACCTCGCCGACCGGCGCGAACCCGCCCGCGGTGAACGAGCTGATCGCCCGCCGGTTGCGCACGTCCGGCTCCAGCAGCACCCGCGTGCACCGCGGGTCGGCCGCGAACAGCGCGTCGGCCAGCTCCGGCAGCAGCGACCGCACCAGGCCCCGGTCGGTCATGCCCAGCTCGCCCACGGCGACGTGCAGGCCGATGTCGTGCGGCCGGGCCGGGTACACGCCGGCCACCACGTCGCGCGCCGCCCGGTACACCTCCAGGTACATCACCGGGTCGCCGTCCAGGTCCACCAGCACGGGCAGCGAGTGCACGCCGGCCAGCTGGGTCCGCAGCTCCTCGGCCCAGCGCTCGCGCGGCCACGCCTGGTGCCAGAACGCGGCCACGTGCGGCGACTGCATCCAGCGGTGCACCAGGGACAGGTCGCGCCCGGGGTCGGCGGCCCGCGCGCGCCACCGGCCGGTCAGCACCGGCAGCGGCGGGCCGGGCACGCCGGACAGGTCGTCGGTCGGCCGGTAGGCGTCGAGGTGGGTCACCGGGCGCACCCGACCTCCCGCAGCGGGTTGGGCGCGTCGAAGTACACCGACTGCGCGTCCAGCGGCGCCAGCACCTCGTCGATGCCCTCCAGCCTGGTCAGCAGGTTCCCCTTGCACGGCAGCGAGTCGGCCTCCAGCCAGCGCCGCGCCAGCCGGTCGCCGTCCGGACCGGCCTCGGCCAGCGCGGGCAGCGCGGACCTGAGCCGGGAGGCCACGACGCCGAGCAGGTCCCGCTCGTCGGCCAGGCCCTCCACCCCGAGGCACCCGATCACCGCCAGCGCCTGGTTGCGCAGCAGGTAGTACGTCAGCCGGTCGTCCACCACCGCATCGTCCACCACGGCCAGCGTCGACGCCTCCGCGCCGAGCCGCTCCAGCACGCGCGGCAGGTGGGACGCGGCCAGGTAGTAGCCCTGGTTGTCGCGGTACCGGCCGCCGACCACGCGCCCGGCCGGGTCGAGCCGCACCAGCGTGTTCTGCTGGTGCGCCTCCAGCCCGATGCCGGTCTCGGCGTAGAGCCGCAGCATCGGCACCAGCACGTGGTCGGTGTACGCGGCGACCCACTCGGCGGCGTTGAGCCGCGCCACCAGCTCGCCCAGCAGCGACCGCCCGATGCCGGGGCGCGGTGCGACCAGCCCGGCCAGGCACCGGGAGTCGCCGAGGTCGGCGGGCGACTCGCGCACGGCCACGTCCAGGCCGGTCACGTCGCCGCCCTCGTCCACCGCGAGCCACGCCGGGTCGCGCACCACCGAGAACTCCGGGTGCGCCTTCTCCGTGCCGGTCGCGTACCCGGACTCCAGCAGCAGGTGGACCTCCGACCCGCGCCGCAGCTCGGTGGCCGTCGACTCGCGCCGCGAGTTGGTGATCCGCAGGCCCAGCGACAGCTTCAGCATCACCGGCGCGCCCGTCCGGTACACCGTCCGCAGGCTGGAGGTCGGCGACCACTCGGGCCCGAACTCGCCCAGCGGCTCCAGCAGCCCGCGCGAGACCAGCGAGGCGATCCGGGGCCGGCTCAGCAGGTCGTGCGCCTGCCACGGGTGCGCGGGCACCAGCACCCGCCCCGGCTCGGGGACGCGCCCGGCCAGCTCGGCCATCAGCGTCACCGCGTCCGGGCCGGCCACCGAGCCGTGCGAGACGACCTCCTCGGCCGCGGCGAACCAGAACAGCGGGAACGAACCGCGCAGCTCGGGGGAGTAGCGGGCGTTGTCGGCGTCGGACAGCCCGTCCCGGCTCTTGGGCGCCGGGTGGTGCAGGTGCCCCAGCAGCAGCCGCTGCTCGGCGTCCAGGAACCGGTCCGCGGGCCCCACCGGCAGCCGCCGGCGGTGCTCGACGAACCCGGTCACCCGCCGCACCGACTCGGCGGTGCGCTCCACCAGGTCGGCGGTGTCGCCGCCCAGCTGCGCGCCGACCAGCGCGATCGCCACCACCGGGTCCGCGGGCTTCCCGGCCAGGGTCACCGGGCCGAACCGGTGCCACCCGGTCGGCGAGCGGTGGCGGACCTCCGCCTCCAGCGGCAGCCCGAGCACGTCGACCCGCACCCGGTCCCCGACCGGCACGCCGAGCTCCCGCACCCAGCAGCGCAGCAGCGCCTCCAGGTGGGCGTGCTCGGCGGCCCGCCGGGGGTGGTCCTTCAGCGGTTCGTCCAGCGGGTCAGCCCTCATGCCACGCCCTCCACCAGTCGTTCGGCCGCCGACCCGGCCTCGCGGACCAGGGCGAGCAGCGCCACCAGGTCCGCCTCCCGGGCCTCGGGGTTGAGCAGGGTGAGCTTCAGGCAGGTCGCCTTGTCGACCTCGGTGCGGCCGACGAGCGCCTCGCCCGCGCGCAGCAGCCGGCGGCGCAGCCGCGCGTTGACCTCGTCCGACCGCGCCTCGTCCGCGGTCCGGTAGCGGAACACCACGGTCGTCAGCACCACCGCGCCGACCAGCTCGAACGCCGGGTCGGCGGTGATCAGCGCGGCGGCGTGGCGGGCCAGCTCGTGGCAGCGGTCCACCAGCGCGCCCAGGCCGGCCCGGCCCAGCGCGAGCAGCGTCGCGGCCACCTTCACCGCGTCCGGCCGGCGCGTGGTCTGGAGCGTGCGGCCCAGCGTGCCGTCGTAGCCCTCGGCCCGGTCGTCCTCGGGGTTGAGGTAGGCCACCGACCGCTCCAGCGGCCCGAACAGCGCCGCGGAGCGCACCAGCAGCACGCTCGCCGCGGCGGGCTGCCAGCCGATCTTGTGCAGGTCCGCGGTCACCGAGTCGGCCAGCGCGAGGCCGTCGACCAGCCCGCGCAGCTTCGCGGAGAACACCGCGCCGAACCCGTAGGCGGCGTCCACGTGCAGCCAGGTGCCGTGCGCGCGGGCGAGGTCGGCCAGCTCCGGCAGGGGGTCCACGGAACCGAAGTCCGTGGTGCCCGCGGTCGCCACCACGGCCACCGGCGTCCCGCCCGCGCCGGTGATCGCGCGCAGCATCGAGGCCAGCGCGTCCGGCCGCATCCGCCGGTGGGCGTCGACCGACACCGGCCGCACCGCGTACTCGCCCAGGCCCAGCGCCGCGCAGGCCCGCTGCACCGAGAAGTGCGCGACCTCCGAGCAGAAGACCACCGGGTCGGGCAGCGCGGCCACCCCGTCGGACCGCGCGTCGATGCCGAGCCGCGCCGCCGCCGCGTCCCGGGCGAGCAGCAGCGCGGTGAGGTTGGACAGCGTGCCGCCGGGGGTGAACACGCCGTCGGCGCCCGGCCCGAACCCGGCCAGCCGGGTCAGCGCGGCCACCACCCAGCGCTCCACCGCGAGGGCGGCCGGCCCGGAGTCGTAGGTGTCCAGGGAGGCGTTGCCGGCGCCGGCCAGCGCGTCCGCCGCGACGGCCACGGCCAGCGGCGGCGGTTGCAGGTGGGCCGCCGCCAGCGGGCTGGTCAGGTCCACCCCGTAGGCGGCCAGCACCCCGGCCACCCGGGCCAGCGCGGCGTCCGCGCCGAGCCCGTGCTCCGGCACGTCGCCCAGCGCGCGGCCGGCCGCGGCCAGCACGTCGCGGGGCGCGCCCGCGGGGATCGGTCGTCCGGAGGGGCTGGGGGCGAACACGGCACCTCCGACACTTGGCAAGGTAAGCCTTACCTCATCTACTCCGCGTGGTCGTTGTCAACCTCTTTGTGACGATCACTCCGAATTCCACGCTAGCCGCCGCCCCCCGGCTCGGAGGCGACGCCAAATGGGGGGTCTTGGTCGCCCCGTCCCACCACGTGGCACGGCTCGCGCGCGATCTCGTTCGGACCCGCCGAACCGGGCGCGGTAACCTTGACCGCCACTTCCGCCCAGCAAGCCCCCAGGAGGATCCGTGTCGCCAGGGCAGATCGCCGCGCTGGTCGCTGCCGGCGCGTTCGTGCTGCTGGTGGTCCTGCTGGCGATCCCGTTGATCAAGCTGGGCCGCACGCTGGACGAGGCGACCATCGCCATCCGCAAGGCGCACCAGAACAGCGACCCGCTCTTCACCGGCGCGAACGCGACGCTCTCGCACGTGAACGCGCAGCTGGAGCGGGTGGACGGGATCACCGCGAACGCCCGCGCGGTCACCGGCAACGTCTCCGCGCTGACCTCGCTGTTCACCGCCACGCTCGGCGGTCCGCTGGTCAAGGCCGCCGCGCTGTCCTACGGGTTGAGCAAGGCCATCCGGGCACGGCGCGCGGCCGACGACGCGCCCAAGAAGCACGCACGACGCAGGGGCAGGCGATGAGGCGGTTCTTCTGGTTCGGGCTGGGCATCGCCGCGGGCGTGTTCGCCACGCGCAAGGCCGGCCAGGCCGCGCACGCCGCCACGCCCGCGGGCATCGGCGAGAACGTCGGCCAGGGCCTGCGCGAGCTGGCCGGGGCCCTCGGAGCCTTCGGCGCGGACGTGCGCGCCGGCATGTCCGAGCGCGAGCAGGAGTTGCACGACACCGTGGAGCGGCAGACGGGCTCCGCGCCGGGCCGGCGAGCGCGCCGGGCGGACGACTGAGGTCGGTCGTCCGCCCCGCCACGCCCCGAGCCCACCTCAGTCGTTAAGGGAAGACCGTGCAGACCCACGAGATCATCAAGCGCTTCCGCGAGCACTTCGAGAGCGCCGGCCACACCGTCGTGCCCAGCGCCTCGCTGCTGCTGGACGACCCCAACCTGCTGTTCGTCAACGCCGGCATGGTGCCGTTCAAGCCCTACTTCCTCGGTGAGGCCCCGCCGCCGTACCGGCGCGCCACCAGCGTGCAGAAGTGCGTGCGCACCCCCGACATCGACGAGGTCGGCAAGACCACCCGCCACCTGACGTTCTTCCAGATGGCCGGCAACTTCAGCTTCGGCGACTACTTCAAGGAAGACGCGATCCGGCTGGCCTGGGAGCTGGTCACCAAGCCCCAGGACCAGGGCGGCTACGGGTTCGACCCGGAGCGCATCTGGGTGACCGTCTACCTGGACGACGACGAGGCCGCCGACCTGTGGCAGAAGGTCGCCGGGCTGCCGCCCGAGCGCATCCAGCGCCGCGACGTCGAGGACAACTACTGGTCGATGGGCGTGCCCGGCCCGTGCGGCCCGTGCTCGGAGATCTACTACGACCGGGGCCCCGAGCACGGCGCCG
Source organism: Saccharothrix lopnurensis (assembly GCF_042658445.1). NCBI lineage: Bacteria > Bacillati > Actinomycetota > Actinomycetes > Pseudonocardiales > Pseudonocardiaceae > Saccharothrix > Saccharothrix lopnurensis. Next base: position 183,287 of record NZ_JBHSQO010000003.1, read on the forward strand.
AGGGCGGCCCGGTCGTCGACGAGGACCGGTACCTGGAGATCTGGAACCTGGTCTTCATGCAGAACGAGCGCGGCGAGGGCGGGGCCAAGAAGGACTACCCGATCCTCGGCGAGCTGCCCGCCAAGAACATCGACACCGGCATGGGCGTCGAGCGGGTCGCCATGCTGCTCCAGGGCGTGGACAACGTCTACGAGACCGACCTCGTGCGCGCCGTGATCGCGCAGGCCGAGGAGCTGTCCGGCCGCCGGTACGGCGCGAACGAGACCGACGACGTGCGGTTCCGCGTCATCGCCGACCACGCCCGCTCCGGCGTGCTGCTGGTCGGCGACGGCGTCACCCCCGGCAACGAGGCCCGCGGCTACGTGCTGCGCCGCCTGCTGCGCCGCATCGTGCGCTCCTCGCGCCTGCTCGGCGTGCGGGAGCCCGTGCTGGTGCGCTTCGCCGAGCTGGTGCGCGACACCATGGGCCCCGCCTACCCCGAGCTGGTCAGCGGCTTCGCCCGGATCGAGCAGGTGCTCAAGGCCGAGGAGGAGGCGTTCCTGCGCACCCTCGACGCCGGCACCCGGATCTTCGAGGGCGCCGCGGCCGCGGTGAAGGCCGAGGGCCGCGCCACCCTGCCCGGCGACAAGGCGTTCCAGCTGCACGACACCTACGGCTACCCGATCGACCTCACCCTGGAGATGGCCGCCGAGGCGGGCCTGAGCGTGGACGAGGACGGCTTCCGCGGGCTGATGGCCGAGCAGCGCGCCCGCGCCAAGGCCGACGCCGCCGGCAAGAAGACCGGCCACGGCGACCAGACCGTGTACCGGGAGCTGCTGGAGCAGGGCCCCACCGAGTTCACCGGCTACACCGAGCTGGCCAGCGAGGCCACGCTGCGCGGCATCATCAGCGGCGGCAAGCGGGTGCGCTCGGCCCGCGAGGGCGACCTCGTCGAGGTCGTGCTCGACCGCACACCGCTCTACGCCGAGTCCGGCGGCCAGGAGAGCGACGCGGGCACCATCGTGACCGCCAACGCCGAACTGGAGGTCGTCGACGTCCAGAAGGTCGCCCGCAAGCTGTGGGTGCACCAGGTGCGCGTGCTCAGCGGCGAGGTCGCCGAGGGCGAGCAGGTCGAGGCCAGGGTGGACGGGGAGTGGCGCGTCGGCGCCCGCCAGGGCCACTCCGGCACGCACGTCGTGCACGCCGCCCTGCGCCAGGTGCTCGGCCCGTCGGCGCTCCAGAGCGGCTCCTACAACAAGCCCGGCTACCTGCGCCTGGACTTCGCCTGGACCGGCGGCCTCTCCGAGGGGACCCGCAGCGAGATCGAAGAGGTCTCCAACCTGGCCGTCCGCAAGGACCTGCCGGTGCGCGTGGTCTACACCGACATGGGCGGCGCCCAGGACATGGGCGCGGTCGCCCTGTTCGGCGAGACCTACGACGAGACCGTGCGGGTGGTCGAGATCGGCGGCCCGTGGTCGCGCGAGCTGTGCGGTGGCACGCACGTCGAGCACTCGTCCCAGATCGGCCCGATCACGGTGATCGGCGAGTCGTCCATCGGCTCCGGCGTGCGCCGCCTGGAAGCCTACGTCGGCATCGAGGCGTTCAAGTACCTGGCCAAGGAGCGGTCCCTGGTGCAGAACGTCGCCGCCGTGCTGAAGGTGCCCGACGCCGAGGTGCCCGCCCGGGTCGAGGCCCTGGTGGAGCGGCTGCGCGTGGCCGAGAAGGAGCTGGAGCGGGTCCGCGCCGCCCAGTTGCTGTCCTCCGCCGGCTCGCTCGCCGAGCAGGCCCTGGACGTGCGCGGGGTGTCCCTGGTGGCGCTGGCCCTGCCCGAGGGCACGGCCGCCGGCGACGTGCGGGCACTGGCCGGCGAGGTCCGCAACCGGCTGGGCGGCAAGCCCGGCGTGGTGGGCCTGTTCGCCCCCGACGGGGAGAAGGTCAGCTTCGTGGTGGCCACCACGCCGGGCGCCCGCGACCTCGGCCTGGCCGCCGGCAAGCTGGTGCCCGCGTTCGCCCCGGCCGTGGGCGGTCGCGGCGGCGGCAAGCCCGACCTGGCCCAGGGCGGCGGCACGAACCCCGCCGGCGTGCCGGAGGCCCTCGTGGCCCTGCGCGCCGAGGTGGACCGCGCCCTTGACCGGGTCTGACCGCCCCGGTGTCGACGACCCCGGCCTCGGCCGGCGGCTGGGCGTCGACGTCGGCGCGGTGCGCGTGGGGGTGGCGGTGAGCGATCCGGGTGCGTTCCTGGCCACGCCCCTGATCACCCTGTCGCGCAACGAGAGGACCGGCCGGGACCTCGCTGACCTGGCCGGACTCGTCGTCGAGCACGAGGTGGTCGAGGTCGTGGTCGGCCTGCCCCGCACCCTGGCGGGCAGGCACGGGCCGGCGGCGGAGAAGGCGACGGCGTACGCTGCGGCGTTGGCCGAGCGCGTGACCCCGGTGCCGGTGCGGCTCACCGACGAGCGGTTGACCACCGTCACGGCGAGCCGGGTGCTCTCCGAGCGCGGGGTGCGAGGCAAGAAGCAACGTGCTGTCGTGGACCAGGCTGCCGCGGTCGAGATCCTGCAGTCCTGGCTGGACGCGCGGGCTCGACACGTGGCCCGTTCCGCCGAGGAGCGGGCCCCCGGACCGAAGGACGGCTCGTGAACGACGACCTCGGGTTGTTCACCGATCCCGAAGCGCGGCAGGACGAGCGCTCGCGCCGCCGGAGCAACGCGGCCGCCGCGGCGGCTCGGCGTGCCCAGCGCAGGCGCAAGCGCACGATCCTGTGGGTCGTGGTGGCGCTGGTGCTCGTGGGCGGTGGCGCCGGCGCGTACTACGGGTACCGGTCGCTGAGCGGCATCGGCTCCTACGAGGACTACGCCGGCGCCGGCGAGACCGACGTGGTGGTCGAGGTCAAGGACGGCGACATCGTGTCGGCCATCGCCGCCACGCTCAAGGCGCAGGACGTGGTGGCCAGCCAGCGGGCGTTCACCGAGGCGGGCGCCGACGACGCGCGGGTCACCGCGATCCAGCCGGGCTTCTACCTGATGAAGACCAGGATGTCCGGCGAGGCCGCGGTGGCGCGGATGGTGGACGAGTCATCGAAGATCACGCCGCTGGAGGTCAAGGGCGGCTACGTGCTGCACGACCTCACCGCGCTGGACGGCTCGACCACCAAGGGCATCCTGTCGATGCTGGCCGACGCCTCGTGCGTGGAGCTGGACGGCGCGAAGAAGTGCGTGCCGGTCGACCAGCTGCGCGACGCGGCGGAGAACGCGGACCCGGTCGCGCTGGGCATCCCGGAGTGGGCGCTCGCGGCGGTGCGCAAGGCGCCGAAGGAGAACCGGCTCGAAGGGCTGGTCCTGCCGGGCCTGTACCACCTCGACCCCGGCGCGGACGCCATCGGCCTGCTCAAGAGCGTGATCACCACCTCGCTGAACCGCCTCCAGGGCTACGGCATCCCCGGCGGCTCCGACAAGACCGGGTTCCGGCCCTACGAGGTGCTCGTGCTGGCCTCGCTGGTGGAGAAGGAGGGCGTGACCTCCGACTTCGGCAAGGTCTCCCGGGTCATCTACAACCGGCTCGAAGCCGGTCAGCTCCTCGAACTCGACTCCACGGTCAACTACAAGCTGGACCGGCCGCACATCACCACCAGCCCCGAGGACCGCGCCCGCTCCGGGCCGTACAACACCTACAGCGCGGGGACCAAGGGCCTGCCGCCGACGCCGATCGGCTCGCCCGGCGAGAAGGCCGTGCAGGCGGCGATCAACCCCGAAGAGGGCCCCTGGCGGTACTTCGTGAAGTGCCAGACGGACGGCACCTCGTGCTTCAACGAGACCTTCGAGGAGCACGACGCGGACGTGTACGACGCCCGGTCGAGGGGTGTCTTCTGACGTGACGCGCCGCGCCGCGGTCATCGGCTCGCCGGTGGCCCACTCCCTGTCGCCGGTGCTGCACAACGCCGCGTTCGAGGCGCTGGGCCTGGCCGACTGGACCTACACGCGGGTCGAGTGCGGGGCGTCGGCGGTGCCGGACCTGGTCGCCGGGCTGGACGCCTCGTGGGCGGGCCTGTCGGTGACCATGCCGAACAAGCGCGCCGCGCTGGCCGTCGCGTCCTCGACCACGTCCCGGGCGGCGCTGGTGGGCGCGGCCAACACGCTGGTGCCGGTGGACGGGGGCTGGCGGGCCGACTGCACGGACGTGGACGGCGTGCTGGGCGCGCTGAGCGCGGCGTGCGGCTTCACCTCCGGCACGCGGGCGCTGCTGCTGGGCGCGGGCGGCACCGCCACGGCGGCCCTGGTCGCGTTGGCGTCGGTCGGGGTGCGCGCGGTGTCGCTGGTGGTGCGCTCGGTGTCGCGGGCCGCCGAGGCGGAGGGGTGCGCGGCCCGCCTGGGCCTGGCGCTGGAGCCGGTCGTGTGGGACACGGCCGACTTCGCCGAGCTGGCCGCGTCCTGCGACGTGCTGGTCAGCACCGTGCCGCCGGCCGCGACCGAGCCGATCGCGGACGCGCTGGCGGGTGCGCCGTGCGTGCTGGACGTGATCTACCACCCGTGGCCGACGCCGCTGGCGCTCGCCGTGATGGCACGGGGCCGGTCCCTGGCGACGGGGTTGGACATGCTGTTGCACCAGGCGTTCGGCCAGGCGGAGCAGTTCACCGGGCTGCCCGCGCCGCGCGAGGCGATGCGGCGGGCGCTGCGCGAGGCGACCGGCGACCTGCTGCCCCTGCCGATCTAGCCTGGGCCGATCTGGTCTGTGCCGATCTGGCCTGGGCCGGGCTGCTCGACGCGCGCCCGGTCCAGGTTCGCCAGGATCGCGTCCACGGTCTCGTCGGGCGTCTGGTCCGAGGTGTCCAACCACAGGCCCAGGCGCGGTGTGCCGGCGCGCAGGCCGCGGTCGAGGTCCCCGACCGTCCACGCCCCGTACCCGGTCTTGGGCCGCCCGGCCTCGCGCCGCGCCACCACCTCCGGCGAGGGCGCCAGGACCACGACGTACCGGGGTCGGGTGCGCACGGCGTCGACGAACGCGCGCAGGTGCTCCCCGAGGACCACGTCCTGCACCACGGCGGTCCAGCCGGCGCGGGCGTACCCGTCGGCGACGGTGGTGGCCAGCCGGTACCGCAGCCGCAGCTGGGCCTCGGCCTCGGCGGCGGCGTCGGGCACCGGGTCCGCCCGCCCGGAGACGATCATCCGGCGGAACGCGTCGCCGCGGACGTGCGCGGCGCGCGGCAGCCGTTCGGCGAGGCGCTGGGCCACCGTCGACTTCCCGGCCGCCATGATGCCGGTGACGACCACGACGGCCGAGTCCAGTTCGCTGATCACGGGGACATGCCTAGCACCGGTGGGCCCCGCTCGTCGCGAGCGGGGCCCACCGGCCGGTCGACCCCTAGTCGAGGTCGGTGGCGATGATGTCCGCGATCGCCTCCAGCGCGGCGTCCGCGCCGTCGCCGTCCGCGGCCAGCACGACCTCGTCGCCGTGCATCGCGCCGAGCGTCATCAGCCCCAGCACGCTCGCCGCCTCGACCGGCTGGCCGTCGTCCTTGCGGATGGTGACCTTGACGGGCTGTCCGGCAGCCGCCTTGGCCAGCAGCGCGGCCGGGCGCGCGTGCAGTCCGACCTTGCTCGCCACGGTGACCCGTCGCTCAGGCACTCTCGGTCCTCTCTTCCTCCGCCGCCCGGCGCTCGGCGCGCCGCCGGGTCCCGCTCTCGTCGGTGGGCTCGACCACGCTCGCGTCGGCCTCCGGGTCCTCGTCCTCGTCGCGGCCGGGGGTCTTCAGGTTCCACTTGGTGATCACGAAGCGGAACAGGAAGTAGTAGATCACCGCGTAGACCAGGCCCAGCACGATGATCAGCAGCGGCTTCTCGGCGATGCCGAAGTTCAGCAGGTAGTCGATCGCGCCCGCGGAGAAGCCGAACCCGTCGCGGATGCCCAGCGCGTTGCTGATGGCCAGCGAGGTGCCGGTGAGCACCGCGTGGATCACGTACAGCGGCCACGCCACGAACATGAACGCGAACTCCAGCGGCTCGGTGACGCCGGTGATGAACGCGGTCAGCGCCGCCGAGCCCATGATGCCGGCGATGAGCTTGCGCTGCGCCGGGCGGGCGGTGTGCACGATGGCCAGCGCCGCCGCCGGGAGGGCGAACATGAAGATCGGGAAGAAGCCGGTCTGGAACGTGCCCGCGGTCGGGTCGCCCGCGAAGAACCGCGGGATGTCACCGGTCTTGCCCTCGTAGTCGCCGAACACCTGCCACAGGAAGGTGTTGGGGATGTGGTGCAGGCCCAGCGGGATCAGCAGGCGGTTGACCGTGCCGTAGATGCCCGCGCCGATGACCGTGCTGCCCGTGACCGCCTCGCTGACGTTGGTCAGGCCGGCGTCGAACCACGGGTAGACCAGGCCCATCAGCACCGCGACCGGGATCATCACGGCGGCGACCAGGATCGGCACGAACCGCCGACCGCCGAAGAACGCCAGGTAGGTGGGCAGCTTGATGCGGTGGTAGCGCTGCCACAGCACGGCGGTGATCAACCCGACCACGAGGCCGGCCAGCACGGAGTAGTTGATCACCTCCGGGTCGCCGTTCGGCTTCGTCTGCCCGTCCAGCACCAGGGGCGACATGGCGCCGAACACTGCCGTGGTCACCACGAAGCCGACCACGGCGGCCAGCGCCGTCGAGCCGTCGCCGCGCCGGGCGAAACCGATCGCCACGCCGACCGCGAACAGCAGCGGCAGGTTGGCGAACAGCGCGTTGCCCGCACTGCCGATGACGCTCGCGACCGCGTTCCAGCCCAGGCCGTCCTTGCCGAGCAGGTCGTCCTGGCCGAGCCTCAGCAGCAGGGCCGCGACGGGCAGCGCGGCGATCGGCAGCATGAGGCTGCGGCCGAACCGCTGGAGCCCGGCCAGGCCCTTGAACTCCCGACCGCCGGTCGCCTGTGGGGCGCTGGCGCTCATGGGTTACCTCCTTGTGGCGGAGTGGTGCGGGCCGGATCCCGGGTCGGTCCGGTCCAACTGCATGGTCACCTGGTAGAGATCGCCCCGGTACCAGGACGTCATGTCCTCGACTGGCCTGCCCTGCGCGGAGCTCACCCGGCGGAAGACCAGGAGCGGCGCGCCCGCGCGGACGTCCAGCAGCTTCGCGGTGGCGGGGTCGGCGGCCTCGGCCCACACCGTCTGACCGGCGTGGTCGAGCTGCACCCCGTAGGCGTCGGCGATGAGCGCGTAGAGCGAGGTCGTCAGGTCGTGCCGGTCGAGGTCCGGGACGACCCGGGGGTTGTACCAGCCGCGTTCGACGGCCAGCGGCACGCCGTCGGCGCGGCGCAGCCGGACGAGCCGGAACGCCGGTTCGCGGGGCCCGAGGTCGAGCGCGCCGGCCACCGCGGGCGGCGGGACCTCCCGCGCGCAGGACACGACCCCGGTCGCCGGGACCAGGCCGCGGCGGCGCATGTCGTCGGTGAAGGACTCCAGGTGGAGCTGGACGTCCACGCGGCGCCGGGCGGTGAACGTGCCCCGGCCCTTGGCCCTGGTCAGCAGCCCCTCGCTGACGAGCTGGCCGACCGCGGCGCGGACCGTGATGCGGGAGACGCCGTAGCGCTGGGCGAGGTCGCGCTCGGAGGGGATGGGGGAGCCGGGCGGCAGCTCCTGCTCGGCCGTCCGGCGCAGGATGTCGCGGAGCTGGGCGTGCTTGGGGCGCGGCCCGTCGGTGATCTCCCGCCCGGTGATCTCCTGCCCGGCGGCCTCCCGGCCGGCGATCCGCTCGTCGCCCACGACACCTCCCCCGTGCTCGCCCCAGGACACCCGGATTGGTACTTTCCGGTCTAGACCAGTTGGTGCGGGGAGGATGCTCCGCGCGCCGACCGGGTGTCAACCGCCGTTACGGGACCGTGCCCGAGCGGTGGCACCCTCGGGCCAGGTGTCGAGAGAGGACTTCAAGTGGCGGACGACAAGGCGGAGCGGATCCTCGCCGCGCTCGGCGGCGCGGACAACATCGTGGAGATCGAACCCTGCATCACGCGCCTGCGCTGCGAGCTGGAGGACGGCTCGCTGGTGGACGAGAAGGCGCTCAAGGGCCTGGGCGCGCACGGCGTGATGCGGGCGGGCAACGTGGTGCAGGTCGTCGTCGGCCCCGAGGCCGACACCATCGCGAGCGACATCGAGGACCTGCTGTGACGCTGCGCGTGACGAGCCCGGTCAGCGGCCGCGTGGTGCCGCTGACCGAGGTGCCGGACCCGGTCTTCGCGCAGGCCATGGTGGGGCCGGGGGTGGCGGTCGAGCCCGAGCGCGGCGGCGCCGAGGTGGTGTCCCCGGTGGACGGGACGGTGGTGACGCTGCACCCGCACGCGTTCGTCGTGGCCACCGAGGACGGTGCCGCCGTGCTCGTGCACCTCGGGATCGACACGGTCAAGCGCAAGGGCGAGGGCTTCACGCTGCACGTGGTCAAGGGCGAGTCGGTGCGGGCCGGTCAACCCGTGGTGACCTGGGACCCGGCCGAGGTCGAGGCGGCGGGCTTCGCGCCGATCTGCCCGGTGATCGCGCTGGACGCGGCGCCGGAGGTGCTGCTCGACCAGGCCGACGGTCCGGTGGTCGCGGGGGACGCGCTGTTCTCCTGGCGGCGCTGAGGTCGGTTCGACGGGAACGCGGGTGAACGGTCCGTTCACCCGCGTTCCCCGTTGCCCCGCCCCGGTCCTCGCCACGACGCTGGACGCATGGTCATCACCTCGTCCGCGCCGCTCTCGTCGGTGCTCCTCGCGTCCGTCCCGTTCGGATTCGTCACTCCGCCGGGCTCCGTCCTCTTCGGCTCCGGCTCCGTTTTCCCGGGCTCTGTCTTCTCGGGCTCCGTCTCATCTGGTCTGGTTGCCTCGTCCGGTTTCTGCGCCGGTGCGCTGGGCGCCCGTTTCCTCCGTTCCGCGCCGAGGGGGGCGGTGGTCCACCCGCTGTGGTGCGCCGTGCCCACGGCCGCGCTCTGGTGGCCGAGCACCCTGCTCGCCCCGCCCCGGTGGCTGCCGCTGGCGTTGCTGGTGGCGTGGCTGGGCGTGCTGCTGTCGGTCGTGGACTTCCGGCACCGGCGGCTGCCCGACGCCGTGACGCTGCCCGCCTACCCGCTGGTGGGCCTGGCGCTGTGGTGGGCGGGGGCCGACCCGTGGCGGGCGGTGGCGGGAGCCGCGCTGTTCTTCGGCTTCCACCTGGCCGTTCGGCTGCTGGCGCCGTCCGCGATGGGCGGTGGCGACGTGAAGCTGGCGGCTCCGGTGGGCGCCGTGCTGGCGTCGGTGTCCTGGTGGGCGTTGCCGGCGGGCGCGGTGGTGGCGAGCGCGGTGACCCTGGTCGTGGTCACCCCGGTCGCGGCGTCCCGGCGCCGGGCGGGCGGCGTGCCCCACGGCCCCGGGCTGCTGACCGCCGCGTGGCTGGCGGTGCTGTCGGCCGGCTGAGCGCACCCGGTGGGCCCCGCCCGACCGCCCCCGTCCCGTTCACGCTGTGAAAAGATCCTCGGCGTGCTGCGCTGGATGACTGCTGGGGAATCCCACGGGCCCGCCCTCGTCGCCGTGCTGGAAGGCATGGTCGCCGGGGTCGAGGTCACGACCGCCGACCTGACCGCCCAACTGGAGCGGCGTCGCCTCGGGTTCGGGCGGAGCCCCCGCATGGGCTTCGAGGCCGACGAGGTCGAGATCCTGGGCGGTGTGCGCCACGGCCTGACCCAGGGCGGCCCGGTCGCCGTCCGGATCGGCAACACCGAGTGGCCGAAGTGGCGGACGGTGATGTCCGCCGACCCGGTCGACCCGGCCGAGCTCAAGCCCACCGGCCGCAACGAGGCCCTGACCCGGCCGCGCCCCGGTCACGCCGACCTGCCCGGTATGCAGAAGTTCGGCTTCGACGAGGCCCGGCCCGTCCTGGAGCGCGCCAGCGCCCGGGAGACCGCCGCCCGCACCGCGCTGGGCACGGTCGCCCGCCACTTCCTCAAGCAGGTCTTCGACGTCGACGTGATCAGCCACGTGGTGTCGATCGGCAGGGCCAAGACCCCGGCCGACGCCGCGGTGCCCGGTCCCGGCGACCTGGCCGCGGTCGACGCCAGCCCGGTCCGCGCCTTCGACCGGCGCGGCACGGACGCCATGGTCGCCGAGGTGGAGGCCGTCAAGGAGGCCGGTGACACGGTCGGCGGCGTCATCGAGGTCATCGCCTACGGCCTGCCGCCCGGTCTCGGCTCGCACGTGCACTGGGACCGCAGGCTCGACGCCCGGCTGGCCGGCGCGCTGATGGGCGTGCAGGCGATGAAGGGCGTGGAGGTCGGCGACGGCTTCACCACCGCCGAGCGGTGGGGCAGCGAGGCCCACGACGAGATCGACCGGGGCACCGGCGCCAAGGGCGTCACCCGGCGCAGCAACCGGGCCGGCGGCCTGGAGGGCGGCATCACCAACGGCGAGCCGCTGCGCGTGCGCGTCGCCATGAAGCCGATCTCGACCGTCCCGCGCGCCCTGTCCACCGTCGACGTCCGCACCGGCGAGCCGGCCGTGGCGATCCACCAGCGCTCGGACGTGTGCGCGGTGCCGCGCGCGGGCGTGGTGCTGGAGTCGGTGGTGGCGCTGGTGCTGGCGGAGGCGGCGCTGGAGAAGTTCGGCGGCGACTCGATCACCGAGACCAAGCGCAACGTCGCCTCCTACCTGGAGGCCCTGGAAGCCCGCTGGGCGGGGCTGTGAGCCCGAGGTTCGTCGTCCTCGGGCCGCCCGGCGCGGGCAAGACGACGATCGGCGGCCTGCTCGCCGAGCGCACCGGGCTGCCCTTCCGCGACACCGACGAGGACGTGGTGGCGAGCGCGGGCAAGCCGATCTCGGACATCTTCACCACCGACGGCGAGCCCGTGTTCCGCGCGCTGGAGGAGCAGGCCGTCGCCGACGCCCTGGCGACCCACGAGGGCGTGCTCGCGCTGGGCGGCGGCGCGGTGCTGTCCCCGGTCACCCGGCAGCGCCTGGCCGGCCACACCGTGGTGTTCCTCAACGTCGGCATGGCCGAGGGGGTGCGGCGCACCGGCCTGTCCAGCGCCCGCCCGCTGCTGGCCGGGGTGAGCCCGCGCGCCACCTTCAAGGCCCTGCTCGACGCCCGCCTGCCGCTGTACCGGGAGGTCGCCACCGTCGAGGTGGTCACCGACGACCTGTCCCCGGAGCAGGTGGTGGACGCCGTGCTCGACCGGTGCGGTTGACCGCTCCCGACCGGGTGCGGTGCGGTCACGGGCCGGGGGTGGTCGTGGTCGAATGGTGAACGACGGAGGGGAGCGGTAATGGGCGAGCCGGTGCGTATCCGCGTGGCCGCGGAGCGACCGTACGACGTGGTGGTGGGCCGTGGCCTGCTCGGTGACCTGGTCGAACTCGTGCGCGGCACGGCCAAGGCGGCGATCGTCCACACGCCCACGCTGGCCGCGACCGCCGAGGCGGTCCGCGACGAGCTGATCGCCGCCGGGGTCGACGCGCACCGCGTCGAGGTCCCGGACGCCGAGGACGGCAAGGAACTGCGCGTCGCCGGCTACTGCTGGGACGTGTTCGGCCACATCGGCCTGGGCAGGCGGGACGTGGTGATCGGTCTCGGCGGCGGCGCGGTGACCGACCTGGCCGGGTTCGTCGCCTCCACCTGGATGCGCGGGGTGCGGCTGGTCCACGTGCCGACCACGCTGCTGGGCATGGTCGACGCCGCCGTCGGCGGCAAGACCGGCATCAACACCGACGCGGGCAAGAACCTGGTCGGCACGTTCTACGAGCCGGGCACCGTGCTGGTGGACCTGGCCACGCTGGAGACGTTGCCGCCCCACGAGCTGGTCGCGGGCATGGCCGAGGTGGTCAAGGGCGGGTTCATCGCCGACCCGGTGATCCTCGACCTGATCGAGGCCGACCCGGCCGCCGCGCTCGACCCGACCGGCGACGTGATCGAGGAGCTGGTCCGCCGCAAGATCCAGGTCAAGGCCGACGTGGTGTCCACCGACCTGCGCGAGTCCGACCTGCGCGAGATCCTGAACTACGGCCACACCCTGGGGCACGCGATCGAGCGCCGCGAGCGCTACCGGTGGCGCCACGGCGCGGCGGTCAGCGTGGGCCTGGTGTTCGCCGCCGAACTGGCCCGGCTCGCCGGCCGCCTGGACGACGCCACGGCCGACCGCCACCGCGCGGTCCTGACCTCCCTGGGCCTGCCGACCAGCTACGACCCCGACGCGCTGCCCGAGCTGATGGAGGGCATGCGCTCGGACAAGAAGAACCGGTCGGGCGTGCTGCGGTTCGTGGTGCTCGACGGGTTGGCCAAGCCCGGCCGCCTGGAGGGCCCGGACCCGGCCCTGGTCGCGGCGGCCTACTCGGCGGTCGCGGGCGAGTCGAAGGCCGGCGGCAGCGTCCTGCTCTGACATCCCCGGGCGGGTGCGGCGGGGCCGCCGCACCCGCGGGGTCGGCAGAGGAGCCTCTTCCCGGGCTCGATCCCTGCCGGCCCCGATTCTTGCCGGCCTGATCCTTGCCGGCCCCGATCACTACCGGCACCGATCGGGTGACACCCGAACAAGTGAGCCGATCTCTACACTGGGCCGAGCCGGTCGCCGTGCGTCCACCGGCGTACCGACTCGTCCGCAGAAGTGGAGACCAGTCCCGCATGCCCAGGTCCGTACGGGGAGCGGCGAGGCTCCTCGGGTTCGCGCTGGCCGCCGCTTCCCTGGCGGCCTGCGCCCCGAGCGCCGCCGACCCCGCACCGGAAACCCTCCAGGTCAGCGCCGCGCCGAGCCCGTCGGCCACGGGGGGCAGCCCACCGGCGCCCGTCCCGGAACCCGTGGCGCTGGCCGCCGACCGGGGCAGGCGGAGCGGCGGCGTGGTCGCGGTCGGCGGCGGGGACTCGGCCTACAATTACGCGCCCTCGCTGGTGGTCGAGGGCGGCCGGCACCGCATGTGGTGGTGCAGCCAGCTCGGCGTGGCCCAGCCCGACGGCGACGACGTGCTCTACGCGGAGGCCACCTCGGCGGACGGCCCGTTCGCCGCGCCCGACGGCAGCCCCGCCCGGCCCGTGTTCTCCGGCAGCGGCTCCGGCTTCGACGCCATGCACACCTGCGACCCGTCGGTGATCAAGGTCGGCAGCGTCTACTACCTCTACTACACGGCCGCCGAGCGCGACAACGTGGACAACGGCAGCGCCGTCGGCGTCGCGGTCAGCTCCGACGGCCTGACCTGGACCCGGTGGGGCAGCGGCCCGATCATCACCCCGTCCGGCGAGGTGATCAGGGACAACGTCTACGGCGCCGGCCAGGTGTCGGCGCTGTGGCTGGACGGCTGGGTCTACCTGATGTTCACCGACACCACGGGCGCGGCGGCCGGGTGGAACGGCGCGGGCCAGTTCGTGCTGCGCTCCCAGGACCCGACCTTCGCCACCGGCGTGCAGGCGCTCGGCCCCGGCGGTTTCACGGCGGCGCCCGACACGCGCCCGCGCACCCGATCGATCGTCGACGCCTTCAGCGCCGACTGGATGTACGTGGACGCGCTGGAGGCGTTCGTCATCGCCCACTCCACCGAGCACGGCACCACCCTGACGTCCTGGAACCGCGACTTCACCGCCAACCCGCACCCGCCGGTGCACATCCCCGGACCGTGGGCGGAGGGCCCCGGCCTGGTCCGGACACCCACCGGGCACGCGCCCACCTCGCCGGAGGACCCGTGCGGCCGGGTCCCGGTGGACGTGGTCCGCGCGACGGTCGAGGGGGAGTCGGGCGCGCCGACCGCCCTGGCCCGCTTCGGCCTGGACCTCGCGGGCGTGCCCGGCTGCGCGACGGAGGAGGCGGCCCGCGTCCTGGACGGCTTCGCGGTGCCGTCCCCGGAGAACACCGTCGACCTGGTGCTGGGCGGCGAGGTGGTGCGCGTCGAGCGCCGCTCGGTGGCCGACCGCCTGGCCACCCGCGTACTGGACCGCCGCCCGCCCGCGGTGGACCGGCTGGAGGTCGTCGAACGCGTCCCGGCGGGGGTGCCGGCCGTGCGCGCGCCGGACGGGCAGGTGGGCCTGCTGCTGGAGGGCGACCGGTTGTGGCTCGTCGACGACGCCGAGGTGGCCGCGCTCAACTCCTCCCCGGTCACCGACGTGGGGCAGCGCGCCTGGGCGGCCTACGAGAAGGCGGGCGGCCTGCGCCGCTGAAGAGGGGACGGTGGCGGACTACCGCACCCGACCCGACCGCCGGGCCCCTTCCCGCCGGGCCTCCCCCCGCGCCTCTTCCTCCCGACCCGCTTCCCCCGGAACCCCCTCCGGCTGGGGCAGCCGCCCACCGACCGCGACCCCGACCCCCGCCGCGGCCATCACCAGCAGCGCGGTGAACGCCGCGCCCCCGGTCAGCGCCGACCCCAGCGCCTCCAACCCCGTCTGGTCGACCAGCGACCGCCCCGCCACCCCGACGACCCCCGCCACCGGCCCGGCCACCAGCCCGGCGCGGAACCACACCAGCCCGGCGCCCCCCATCCCGCGCCACGCGTCCAGCGCGCCCCACAGCACCCCGACGACCACGAGCAGCGCCAGCGCGATGTACCGGGTCGACGAGGCGGCCCCCGGGCTGTGCGCGTTCACCGCCGCGATACCCGTCTGCACCGCGCCGTGGAGCAACCCCAGGGTGAACCCGCGAACCAGCCACGTGCGCATACCTCCACCCTATGTGCCCACCAGGACCCCCGAAGTTCAGCCGATCGTGTGGCCCCGTACCCCGGCCCCGGTGGCCCTAGGCTGCGGGTATGCCCCACGCCACTCGCCGTGCCGCCCTGCGGGCCTCGCTCCGGGCGCAGGAGCTGGACGCCCTGCTGGTGACCGACCTGCTCAACGTCCGCTACCTGACCGGCTTCACCGGCTCGAACGCGGCGCTCCTGGTGCACGCCGAGTCGGACGGGTCCACCGCGTTCTGCACCGACGGCCGCTACCTCACCCAGGCCGCCGCCCAGGTGCCGGACCTGGCGCGGGTCGTCGACCGGCCCTGCGACGCGGTGCTGCTCGAACGGGCCCGCGGCCTGCGCCGGGTGGGCTTCGAGAGCCACCACGTGACCGTGGACGGCCTGGACGCGCTGCGGGCCGCGGCCGGCGACGTGGCGCTGGTCCGCGCGCCCGGCCTGGTCGAGGCGCTGCGGCTGGTCAAGGACGACGCAGAGGTGGAGGCGCTGCGCATGGCCTGCGCGGCGGCCGACCGCGCCCTGGCCGGCCTGGTCGAGCACGGCGGCCTGCGCCCCGGCCGCACCGAGCGGGAGATCGCGCGCGAGCTGGAGAGCCGGATGCTCGACCACGGCGCGGCCGGCCCGTCGTTCGAGTCGATCGTGGCGGCCGGCGCGAACTCGGCGGTGCCGCACCACCGGCCCACCGACGCGCAGGTCCGGCACGGCGACCTCGTCAAGATCGACTTCGGCGCCCTGGTCGACGGCTACCACTCGGACATGACCCGCACCCTGGTCGTCGGCCGCGCCGCGGACTGGCAGCGCGACCTCCACCAGCTGGTCGCGGCCTCCCAGGCGGCGGGCCGCGCCGCGCTGGCGGTCGGCGCCGAGGTCTCGGCCGTGGACGCGGCCGCGCGCGCCGTGATCGACGCGGCGGGCCACGGCGAGCACTTCCTCCACGGTCTCGGCCACGGCGTCGGCCTCCAGATCCACGAGGCTCCGGCGCTGTCCAAGGCGGGTGACGGTACACTTCTGCCCGGTATGGCGGTCACCGTCGAGCCCGGTGTGTACCTGGCCGGGAAGGGTGGTGTTCGCATCGAGGACACGCTCGTGGTGCGCGAAGGCGCCCCGGAGCTCCTCACCCTGACCACGAAAGAGCTCGTGGTCGTCTGACGTCGGAGAAGCCGGCCGGAGCCGGCGCTCGCCAGCACTCACCCACAGGAGAGCCCACCACCGTGGCCACGACCAACGACCTGAAGAACGGCCTGGTGCTGAACCTGGACGGCCAGCTCTGGACCGTCACCGCGTTCCAGCACGTCAAGCCGGGCAAGGGTGGCGCCTTCGTGCGCACCACGTTGAAGCACGTCCTGTCCGGCAAGGTCGTGGACAAGACCTTCAACGCGGGCACCAAGGTCGACACGGCGACCGTGGACAAGCGCGGCATGACGTACCTGTACAAGGACGGCGCCGACTTCGTCTTCATGGACGGCGAGACCTACGACCAGATCACCGTCCCGGCGGAGACCGTCGGCGACGTGGCGAACTACATGCTGGAGAACCAGGACACCGTCGTCGCCATCCACGAGAGCACCCCGCTCTACGTGGAGCTGCCGACCTCGGTCGAGCTGGTCATCCAGCACACCGACCCGGGCCTCCAGGGCGACCGCTCCACCGGCGGCACCAAGCCCGCCACGCTGGAGACCGGCGCGGAGATCCAGGTCCCGCTGTTCGTCACCACCGGCGAGAAGATCAAGGTCGACACCCGCGACGGCCGCTACCTCGGCCGCGTGAACGGCTGAGATGGGCGCACGCAGCAAGGCCCGCAAGCGCGCGGTCGACGTCCTCTACGAGGCGGACGTGCGGGGGGTCGACCCGGTCACGCTGATCGCCGAGCGGGTCGGTTCCACCGACGTGCCGCCGGTCAACGACTACACGATCACCCTCGTGGAGGGCGTCACCGCGCACCGCTCGCGCATCGACGACCTGATCTCCGAGCACTCCGAGGGCTGGACCCTCCAGCGGATGCCGGCGGTGGACCGGGCGGTGCTGCGGCTCGGGCTCTACGAGCTGCTGTGGGCGGCGGACGTGCCCGACGCGGTGGCCATCGACGAGGCGGTGGAGCTGGCCAAGGGCCTGTCCACGGACGACTCGCCGCGCTTCGTCAACGGCGTGCTGGGCCGCATCGCGGTCATCGCCGACCAGCTCCGCGCGGTCCTGTAGCAACACCGGTAGGGGGTCGTGTCCCGCTCGTGGCGAGCGGGGCGCGGCCCCCTACCGTCGTGCTCGGCCCGCCGGGAGCCGGTGACACCGGCCGGTCCCCGGCGGATCGTGCTCAGTCCTCCTTGGCCGGACGGGCCTCGGGGGGGAGCACACCCCAGTCGATGAGCTGCTCGGTCAGCTCGCCGGGTGTCATGTCGTAGATGATGGCGAGGGACCGCAGGTCCTCGGTCCGGATCGACAGCACCTTGCCGTTGTAGTCACCGCGCTGGCTCTGGATGGTGGCCGCGTACCGCGCGAGCGGCCCGACCTTCTCCGCCGGCAGTTGTTGCAGCCGCTCCAGGTTGATGACGATCTTGGTGGCGGGCTCCGCGCCGGACGGGACCCGACCCTCCGGCAGCAGTTCGGCCACCGGCACCCCGTAGAAGTCGGCCAGCTCGGCCAGCTTCTGCACGGTGACGGCTCGGTCGCCGCGCTCGTAAGAGCCCACGACCACGGCCTTCCAGCGACCGCCGGACTTCTGCTCGACGCCGTGCAGGGACAAGCCCTGCTGCTGTCGGATCGCGCGGAGCTTTGCCCCCAGCGCCTTGGCGTAGTCGCCCATGTGGCGGTTCTCCGTTCATTCGCCCCGTCAGCCGGTAGGGGACTGCCGCGGGGAGGCTTAGATCAATACGCAGAGTAATGATTGCTCTCCGTGGTCACCAGGTCAAGCTGATCTCGCTGGGACAGGTGGGCGAGACCCGGGACACCACCCGGAAGATTGACCGCCGCCGCCTGATACCGTGCTGGTCAGCCCGGTCGCAACCGGGTGTCCGACGTCCTTTAAGGACCCGTCCTGCGAGGCGGGGAAGGAGGTCCACCGTGGCGCCGCGTCAACGTGGCGCGACGGACCCGGCCGGGGAGCGCGAGCTCCTGTCGGCCGGCGACGTCGCGCGCACCGTCGCCCGAATGGCCCATCAGATCATCGAGAAGACCGCTCTAGGTGCACCCAGCGCACCGGAAGTAGTCCTGATGGGGATCCCGAGCCGGGGCGCGCCGCTGGCGCGCCGGCTGGGAACCCGGATCGCCGAGTTCAGCGGGGTCGAGGTGCCCACCGGCACCCTGGACGTGACCCTCTACCGCGACGACCTGCGGCGGGGCCCGACCCGGCCGCTGGAGGACACCAGGCTCCCGGACGGCGGCGTGGACGACAAGCTCGTGGTCCTGGTGGACGACGTGCTGTTCTCCGGCCGCACCATCCGCGCCGCGCTCGACGCCCTGCGCGACCACGGTCGCCCGCGCGCCGTGCAGCTGGCCGTGCTGGTCGACCGGGGGCACCGGGAGCTGCCGATCCGCGCCGACTACGTGGGCAAGAACGTGCCCACCGCGCGGTCCGAGGAGGTCCACGTGCTGCTGTCGGAGTTCGACGACCGCGACGGGGTGGTCCTGCGGTGAGGCACCTGCTGTCCACCGAGGGCCTCGACCCGGCCGAGGCCACCGCGGTGCTCGACACCGCGGCCCGGCTCAAGCAGGCCCTCGAAGGCCGTGAAGTGCGCAAACTCCCCACGTTGCGCGGTCGCACGGTCGTCACCGTGTTCTACGAGAACTCCACCCGCACCCGGGTCAGCTTCGAGATCGCGGGCAAGTGGATGAGCGCGGACGTGGTGAACGTCTCCTCGTCCGGCTCCAGCGTCGGCAAGGGCGAGTCGCTGCGCGACACCGCGCTGACCCTGGCCGCGGCGGGCGCGGACTGCGTGATCGTCCGCCACCCGGCCTCCGGCGCGGCGCACCGGCTGGCCGGCTGGCTGCGCGAGGCGGGCACGTCCGTGGTCAACGCGGGCGACGGCACGCACGAGCACCCCACCCAGGCCCTGCTCGACGCCGCCACCCTGCGGGAACGCCTGGGCGACCTGCGCGACCGCCGGATCGCGATCGTCGGCGACGTGCTGCACAGCCGCGTGGCCCGCTCGAACGTCCACCTGCTCACCGCGCTCGGCGCGGAGGTGACGTTGGTCGCACCCCCGACCCTGCTGCCCGTCGGGGTGGAGAACTGGCCGGTGGGCGTTTCGCACGAGCTGGACGCCGAGCTGCCGAGCCACGACGCGGTCATGCTGCTGCGGGTGCAGGCGGAGCGGATGTACGGCGGGCCCGCCGGCGCGGGGGGCAACGGGCACTTCTTCCCGTCCGCCCGCGAGTACTCCATCGCCTACGGCCTGAACGACAACCGGCTCAAGCTGCTCCCCGAGCACGCCGTCGTGCTGCACCCCGGCCCGATGCTGCGCGGCATGGAGATCGCCTCGTCGGTCGCCGACTCGCCCCGCGCCGCCATCACCGACCAGGTGCGCAACGGCGTGCACGTGCGCATGGCCGTGCTGTACCACCTGCTTGCCCACGAGGAGGAGACTTCGTGAACCCCTTGATCCTCAGGGGAGTGAGGCCCTACGGCGAGGGCGACCCGGTCGACGTGCTGATCCGCGACGGCGTCGTCGCCGGGATCGGGGAGGTCGCCGAGGACGGCGCCGACGTGGTCGAGGGCAACGGCGCGGTCCTGCTGCCCGGCTTCGTCGACCTGCACACCCACCTGCGCGAACCCGGCCGCGAGGACACCGAGACCATCGCCACCGGCTCGGCCGCCGCCGCGCTGGGCGGCTACACGGCCGTGTTCGCCATGGCCAACACCGACCCGGTCGCGGACAACGCGGTGGTGGTCGGGCACGTCGCCCGCCGCGGCCGCGAGGTCGGCCTGGTGGACGTGCACCCCGTGGGCGCGGTCACCGTCGGGCTCAAGGGGGAGAAGCTCGCGGAGCTGGGCACCATGGCCAAGGCCGGCGTGCGGGTGTTCTCCGACGACGGCCACTGCGTGCACGACCCGCTGATCATGCGCCGGGCCCTGGAGTACAGCAGGGCGCTGGACGTGGTGGTCGCCCAGCACGCCGAGGAGCCCCGGCTCACCGTCGGCGCGCAGGCCCACGAGGGCGAGCACGCCGCCCGACTGGGCCTCCAGGGCTGGCCGGCCGCCGCCGAGGAGGCGGTCGTGGCCCGGGACTGCCTGCTCGCCAGGCAGGTCGGCGCCCGCCTGCACGTCTGCCACGTCTCCACCGCGGGCACCGCCGACGTGCTGGCCTGGGCCAAGGCGCGCGGCACCGAGGTCTCCGCCGAGGTCACCCCGCACCACCTGCTGCTGACCGACGAGCGCCTGGCCACCTACGACCCGGTGAACAAGGTCAACCCGCCGCTGCGCGCGACCGCCGACGTCGAGGCGCTGCGCCGGGCGCTGGCCGAGGGCGTCATCGACTGCGTGGCCACCGACCACGCGCCGCACGCCGTCCAGGACAAGGACACCGAGTGGGCCGCCGCCCGACCCGGGATGCTCGGCCTCCAGACCGCGCTGTCGATCGTGGTGGCGACCATGGTCGAGACCGCCCTGCTCGACTGGCGCGGCGTGGCGCGGGTGATGAGCGAGCGGCCCGCCGCCATCGCGGGCCTGCCCGACCAGGGCCGCCCGATCGAGGTCGGCGAGCCCGCCAACCTGACCCTGGTCGACCCGACCGCCCGCTGGACCGTGCGCGGCGCCGAGCTGGCCAGCATCGCGGCCAACACCCCGTTCGAGGGGATGGAGCTGCCCGGCGCGGTGCTCGCCACCGTGTTGCGCGGGCGCGTGACGGCACTCGGCGGAAGGATCGCCGCATGACCCGCGTGCTGCTGTCCCTGGCGGTCCTGGCGATCTTCCTGCTCTGCCTGTACGGCATGTGGCGCGGCTGGCGGAACCGCCAGCGGCGCCAGGCGGACCTGCCCGGGTTCCCGCCGGCGCCCGCCGACACCGGCGCCACAGTGCTGGAGACGACCGGCGTCTACGTCGGCACGACCCTCGGCGACGACTGGCAGGACCGGGTCGCCGTGGGCGACGTCGGCCACCGGGCCGAGGCGGTGCTCCGGCTCACCGAGCGGGGCCTGCTGGTGGAGCGCGAGGGCGCGAGCCCGCTGTGGATACCGGCGGAGCGGGTCGAGGGCGCGCGCACGGCCCGCGGCCTCGCCGGGAAGGTGATGACCGCGGACGGCCTGCTGGTCGTGCGCTGGCAGCTCGGGGACCGGGTGCTCGACACCGGGTTCCGGGGCGATGACAAAGACGTGTACGAGCAGTGGGTGCGAGCCCTGGGAGGCGACCGATGACCGACGCGGCACTGGTTCTTGAGGACGGCCGGGTGTTCCGCGGCGAGGCGTACGGCGCGCTCGGCGCGAGCCTGGGCGAGGTGGTGTTCTCCACCGGCATGACCGGCTACCAGGAGACCCTGACCGACCCGTCCTACCACCGGCAGATCGTGGTGCAGACCGCACCGCAGATCGGCAACACCGGCTGGAACGACGAGGACGACGAGTCGGGCCGCATCTGGGTCGCCGGGTACGTGGTGCGCGACCCCGCGCGCGTGCCGTCCAACTGGCGCTCCCGCCGGAGCCTGGACGAGGAGCTGACCCGGCAGGGCGTCGTCGGCGTCGCCGGCATCGACACCCGGATGCTCACCCGCCACCTGCGCGAGCGGGGCGCGATGCGCGCGGGCGTGTTCTCCGGCGACGAGCTGGCCCCCGCCGAGGAGATGGTGGAGCGCGTGCGCACCGCCCCGGAGATGACGGGCGCGGACCTCGCGGGCGACGTGACCACGCCCCGCCCCTACGTGGTCGAGGCGGTCGGCGGGCGCCGGTTCACGGTCGCCGCGCTGGACCTGGGCATCAAGTCCAACACGCCCCGGATGATGGCCGCCCGCGGCATCGAGGTGCACGTGCTGCCGCTGTCCTCGACCGTCGAGGAGGTCGCCGCGGTCAACCCGGACGGCGTCTTCCTGTCCAACGGCCCCGGCGACCCGGCGACCCAGGCGCACGCGGTCGAGCTGACCCGCGGCGTGCTGGACCGGCGCATCCCGCTGTTCGGCATCTGCTTCGGCAACCAGATCCTGGGCCGTGCCCTGGGCCGCGACACCTACAAGCTGCGCTACGGGCACCGGGGCATCAACATCCCGGTCATCGACGTGGCCACCGGCCGGGTCGCCATCACCGCGCAGAACCACGGCTTCGCGCTGGAGGGCGAGCCGGGGGAGGAGTTCGGCTCCGACTTCGGCCGCGTCCAGCTCAGCCACTACTGCCCGAACGACGGCACGGTCGAGGGCGTGCGCGCGCTCGACGTGCCCGCGTTCAGCGTGCAGTACCACCCGGAGGCGGCGGCCGGTCCGCACGACGCCGCCCCGCTGTTCGACGAGTTCGTGACGATGATGGACGAGGGTCGCTGACATGCCGAAGAGGACTGATCTCAAGCACGTGCTGGTCATCGGCTCCGGCCCGATCGTCATCGGTCAGGCGTGCGAGTTCGACTACTCCGGCACCCAGGCGTGCCGGGTCCTGCGCGAGGAGGGCATCCGGGTCTCCCTGGTCAACTCCAACCCCGCGACGATCATGACCGACCCGGAGTTCGCCGACGCCACCTACATCGAGCCGATCACCCCGGAGTTCGTGGAGAAGGTCATCGCGGCCGAGCGCCCGGACGCCGTGCTGGCCACCCTGGGCGGGCAGACCGCGCTGAACACCGCCATCGCCCTGCACGAGCGGGGCGTGCTGGAGAAGTACGACGTCGAGCTGATCGGCGCGGACATCGACGCCATCCAGCGCGGCGAGGACCGCCAGATGTTCAAGGACATCGTGCGCAAGATCGGCGCCGAGGTGCCGCGCAGCTCGGTGTGCCGGTCCATGGCGGAGGTCCGCGAGACCGTCGCCGAGCTGGGCCTGCCGGTGGTCATCCGGCCGTCGTTCACCATGGGCGGCCTCGGCTCGGGCATGGCGCACACCCCCGAGGAGCTGGAGCGGCTGGCCGCCACCGGCCTCGCGGAGTCCCCGGTCACCGAGGTGCTGATCGAGGAGAGCGTGCTCGGCTGGAAGGAGTACGAGCTGGAGCTGATGCGCGACCGCAACGACAAC
Organism: Saccharothrix lopnurensis; assembly: GCF_042658445.1. NCBI lineage: Bacteria > Bacillati > Actinomycetota > Actinomycetes > Pseudonocardiales > Pseudonocardiaceae > Saccharothrix > Saccharothrix lopnurensis. The sequence continues at coordinate 206,015 of NZ_JBHSQO010000003.1, forward strand.
GTGGTCGTGGTCTGCTCCATCGAGAACATCGACCCGATGGGCGTGCACACCGGCGACTCGGTGACCGTGGCCCCGGCGATGACGCTCACCGACCGCGAGTTCCAGCACATGCGCGACGTCGGCATCGCGGTCATCCGCGAGGTCGGGGTGGACACCGGCGGCTGCAACATCCAGTTCGCCTTCGACCCCGAGGACGGCCGCATGGTCGTCATCGAGATGAACCCGCGCGTGTCCCGCTCCTCCGCGCTGGCGTCCAAGGCGACCGGCTTCCCGATCGCCAAGATCGCCGCGAAGCTGGCCATCGGCTACAGCCTCGACGAGATCCGCAACGACATCACCGGCGAGACCCCGGCGTCGTTCGAGCCGGCGCTCGACTACGTGGTGGTCAAGGTGCCGCGGTTCGCCTTCGAGAAGTTCCCCGGCGCGGACCGCACCCTCACCACGACCATGAAGTCCGTCGGCGAGGCGATGTCGATCGGCCGCAGCTTCATCGAGGCGTTCGGCAAGGCCCTGCGCTCGATGGAGACCAAGGCCGGCGGCTTCTGGACGGTGCCCGACCCCGCCCTGGCCACGGACCCCGACGGGACGGTCGAGGGCGCCCTGGAGGCGATGCGCACGGGCCACGACGGGCGGCTCTACACGGTGGAGCGCGCGCTGCGGCTCGGCGCGAGCATCGAGCAGGTGCACGAGGCGTCGCGCATCGACCCGTGGTTCCTGGAGCAGATCGCCTGGCTGGTCGACCTGCGGCGCGAGCTGGAGAGCGCGCCCGTGCTCGACGAGCGCCTCCTGCGCAAGGCCAAGCGGGCCGGCCTGTCCGACCGCCAGGTCGCCGCGCTGCGCCCCGAGCTGGCCGGCGAGGACGGCGTGCGCGCGCTGCGCCACCGGCTGGGCGTGCGGCCGGTGTTCAAGACCGTAGACACCTGCGCCGCCGAGTTCGCCGCCCGCACCCCGTACCACTACTCGGCCTACGAGCTGGACCCCGAGGCCGAGACGGAGGTCACCGAGCAGCGGGAGCGGCCGAAGGTGCTGATCCTCGGCTCCGGGCCCAACCGCATCGGCCAGGGCATCGAGTTCGACTACTCGTGCGTGCACGCGGCCATGGCGCTGCGCGAGGCCGGGTACGAGACGGTGATGGTCAACTGCAACCCGGAGACCGTGTCGACCGACTACGACACCTCCGACCGGCTCTACTTCGAGCCGCTGACCTTCGAGGACGTGCTGGAGGTCTTCCACTCCGAGCAGCGCTCCGGCACCGTCGCGGGCGTCGTCGTCCAGCTCGGCGGCCAGACGCCGCTGGGCCTGGCGCAGCGCCTGGCGGACGCGGGCGTGCCGATCGTGGGCACCCCGCCGCACGCCATCGACCTCGCCGAGGACCGCGGCGCGTTCGGCCAGGTGCTCACCGACGCGGGCCTGCCCGCCCCGAAGTACGGCACCGCCACCTCGTTCGCGCAGGCCAAGGCCATCGCCGACGAGATCGGCTACCCGGTGCTCGTGCGCCCGTCCTACGTGCTGGGCGGCCGCGGCATGGAGATCGTCTACGACGAGGAGTCGCTGCACGGCTACATCCGCCGCGCCACCGAGGTCAGCCCCGCGCACCCGGTGCTGGTCGACCGGTTCCTCGACGACGCCATCGAGATCGACGTGGACGCCCTGTTCGACGGGCAGGAGGTCTTCATCGGCGGCGTGATGGAGCACATCGAGGAGGCCGGCGTGCACTCCGGCGACTCGGCCTGCGTGCTGCCGCCCATCACGCTGGGCGAGAGCGACATCGAGAGCGTCCGCCGCTCCACGCTGGCCATCGCCAGGGGCATCGGCGTGCTCGGCCTGCTCAACGTCCAGTACGCGCTCAAGGACGACGTGCTCTACGTCCTGGAGGCCAACCCGCGGGCCTCGCGGACCGTCCCGTTCGTGTCCAAGGCCACCGCGGTGCCGCTGGCCAAGGCCGCCGCCCGGATCATGCTCGGCGCCACCGTCGCGCAGCTGCGCGAGGAGGGGCTGCTGCCCGCCACCGGCGACAGCGCCCGGCTGCCCGCGCACGCCCCCGTGGCGGTCAAGGAGGCCGTGCTGCCGTTCCACCGGTTCCGCACCCCGGAGGGCAAGGGCGTCGACTCGCTGCTCGGCCCGGAGATGAAGTCCACCGGCGAGGTGATGGGCATCGACGTGTCCTTCGGCACCGCCTTCGCCAAGTCCCAGACCGCCTCCTACGGCTCCCTGCCCACCTCGGGCCGGGTGTTCGTGTCGGTGGCCAACCGGGACAAGCGGGCCATGATCTTCCCGGTCAAGAGGCTCGCCGACCTGGGCTTCGAGGTGCTGGCCACCAGCGGCACGGCCGAGGTGCTGCGCCGCAACGGCATCCCGTGCACGGTGGTCCGCAAGCACTTCGAGGGCGAGAAGAACGTGGTCGACGCGATCCTCGACGGCACCGTGGACCTGATCATCAACACCCCCTACGGCAACAACGGGCCGCGGGTGGACGGCTACGAGATCCGCACCGCGGCGGTGGCCAAGGACATCCCGTGCGTCACCACGATCCAGGGCGCGGCGGCGGCCGTGCACGGCATCGAGGCGGCCATCCGCGGTGACATCGGCGTGCGGCCGCTCCAGGCCCTCCAGGCGGCCCTGCGGGGTGGCGAATGAGGTTCGGGGAGCGCCTGGCCGCGGCGGTGTCCCGGTACGGGCCCCTGTGCGTCGGCATCGACCCCCACCCCGGCCTGCTGGCGTCCTGGGGCCTGCCCCGGGACGCCTCCGGGCTGGAGCGCTTCGCGCTCACCTGCGTCGAGGCGTTCGGGGGCCGCGTCGCGGTGGTGAAACCGCAATCCGCGTTCTTCGAGGCGTACGGGTCCCGGGGCGTGGCGGTGTTGGAAAAGGTCATTTCCGGCCTTCGCGACAGCGGCACCCTCGTCCTGGTGGACGCCAAGCGCGGCGACATCGGCTCCACCATGGCCGCCTACGCGGCGGCGTACCTCACCGAGGGCTCCCCCCTGGCCGGCGACGCGGTCACGGTGTCGCCGTACCTCGGGTTCGGCTCCCTGCGCCCCGCCCTGGAAGCGGCCGCGGCGAGCGGTCGCGGAATATTCGCACTCGCGTTGACTTCGAATCCGGAGGGGGCTTCCGTGCAGCGCGCGGCGGGTCCGGACGGCCGGTCGGTGGCCCAGTCGGTGGTGGACGAGGCGGCCCGCGCGAACGCGGGCGCCGAGCCCCTCGGCGACGTCGGCCTGGTCATCGGCGCGACCGTGGGCCGACTCGACCTCGACCTGTCCGACCTGCGAGGACCCATCCTCGCGCCCGGTTTCGGGGCCCAGGGCGGGACGGTCGGGGACCTGCGCGCGCTGTTCGGCGAGGACCTGCCCGGGGTGCTGCCGGCGTCCTCCCGGGATGTGCTGCGGCACGGTCCGGGGACCGCATCCCTGCGGTCCGCGGTGGACGCCGCGCGGCGCTCGCTGGAGATGTGATCACGATCAAATCGCGACACGCTCAACGTGGTCCGCTCACCTGCGCAAACGGTCCCTGGTACGGTCCAGTCCACCAACGGGTCCATCCCCCGTCGAGCGCATACCACACAGGTCGTGCGCAACGCGTTACCGGTGGCGGTGGCGGACCTGTTGGAGGGTGTTGGTACTACTACCACCCGCCGCACCACACCGGCGCTGGAAAGATTCACCTGACTGGGAGCAACGTTGTACCCAGGCAATTGCGCTCGGTACGGTCGCGGCACCGATCCAGAATTGAAATTCCCACACCACGGAGGAAATCGTGGCCCTTCCCCAGCTTACCGAGGAGCAGCGGGCCGCAGCGCTGGAGAAGGCTGCTGCCGCTCGTCGCGCTCGGGCTGAGCTCAAGGAGCGCCTCAAGCGTGGCGGCACGACCCTGACGGACGTGCTGAAGGCCGCCGAGAGCGACGAGGTCCTTGGCAAGATGAAGGTGTCCGCGCTGCTCGAGGCCCTTCCGGGCGTCGGCAAGGTTCGCGCGCAGCAGATCATGGAGCGCCTGGAGATCGCGCCGAGCCGCCGGCTGCGCGGCCTCGGTGAGCGGCAGCGCAAGGCGCTGCTCACCGAGTTCAGCGGCGAGTGAGTGATGGCACCGGGGCGGGGTCGGGCGCACGCGCCCGGCCCCGCCTCACCGTCCTGTCCGGGCCCTCCGGCGTCGGCAAGTCCAGCGTGCTGGCCGAGCTGCGCCGCCGGGAGCCCGACATCCACTTCAGCGTCTCGGTGACCACCAGGGCGCCGAGGCCGGGCGAGGTCGACGGGGTGCACTACCACTTCGTCGACGTGGCCGAGTTCCACCGGATGGCCCACGACGGCGAGCTGCTGGAGCACGCCGAGTTCGCGGGCAACCGCTACGGCACCCCGAGGGAGCCGGTCGAGCGGGCCCTGGCCTCGGGCCGGCCCTCCCTGCTGGAGATCGAGCTCCAGGGGGCGCGCCAGGTCCGGGCCGCGATGCCGGGGGCCCGGCTGGTCATGCTGGCCCCGCCGTCCTGGGACGACCTGGTCGGCCGGCTGGTCGGCCGGGGCACCGAGGACCCCGCCGTGGTGGCCCGCCGGCTGGAGATCGCCCGCGAGGAGCTGGCGGCCGAGCCGGAGTTCGACGACGTCGTGGTCAACCACGACGTCGAGTCCGCCGCCACGAGCTTGCTAAACTTGGTGGTCGGCCCTGCGCCCGGCACGCCCTGACGCGTGCGCGGCAGGCGCGGGACGACCCCGAACGCACACCAACCGCAGGAGCGTTGACGAGTGACCACGCACACCGAGCTGGGCCCGCTGTCGGGTTCTCCGGAGGGCATCACCAACCCGCCGATCGACGACCTGCTGGAGCAGGTCAGCTCGAAGTACGCGCTGGTGATCTACGCGGCCAAGCGGGCGCGCCAGATCAACGACTACTACGCCCAGCTCGGCGAGGGCCTGCTGGAGTACGTCGGCCCGCTGGTCGAGCCGGGCCCGCGCGAGAAGCCGCTGTCGATCGCGCTCCGGGAGATCCACGCGGGTCTCCTGGAGCACACCGAAGGCGAGTGACCGGGACCGTCGACGCCCCCGGCCGCCCCGGGGTCGTCCTCGGGGTCGGCGGGGGCATCGCCGCGTACAAGGCGTGCGAGGTGCTGCGCCGGCTCACCGAGTCCGGCCACTCCGTGCGCGTCGTGCCCACCGAAGGGGCGCTCAGGTTCGTCGGCGCGGCGACGTTCGAGGCGCTGTCCGGCCAACCCGTGCAGGCGGGGGTGTTCGAGGACGTCCCCTCGGTGCCGCACGTGCGGCTGGGGCAGACCGCCGACCTGGTCGTCGTGGCGCCCGCCACCGCCAACCTGATCGCCAAGGCCGCCCACGGCCTGGCCGACGACCTGCTCACCAACACGCTGCTGACCGCCCGCTGCCCGGTCCTGCTCGTGCCCGCGATGCACACCGAGATGTGGGAGCACCCGGCCACCCGGGCCAACGTGGCGCTGCTGCGCTCGCGCGGCGTCGTGGTGGCCGAGCCCGCCAGCGGCAGGCTGACCGGCAAGGACACCGGCAAGGGCAGGCTCCCCGAGCCCGCCGAGATCGTGGACCTGGCCCGGCTGCTGCTGGCCCGCCCCGACGCGCTGCCGCGCGACCTGGAGGGCCGGCACGTCGTGGTGTCCGCGGGTGGCACCCGCGAACCGCTCGACCCGGTGCGCTACCTGGGCAACCGCTCGTCCGGCAGGCAGGGCCACGCCCTGGCCAGGGTCGCCGCCCAGCGCGGCGCGCGGGTCACCCTCGTCGCCGCCCACACCGCCGACCTGGTTCCCCCCGCGGGCGTCGACCTGGTGCGCGTGGGCTCGGCCGAGGAGCTGCGCACGGCCGTGCACGCCGCCGCCGGGTCCGCCGACGTGCTGGTGATGGCCGCCGCCGTGGCGGACTTCCGACCGGTCTCGACCGTCGAGCACAAGATCAAGAAGGGTGACCGCGACCCCGAGCCCGTCGCGCTCACCCGCAACCCGGACATCCTCGCCGAGCTGGTCGCCGCCCGCCGCCCCGGCCAGGTCGTCGTGGGGTTCGCCGCCGAGACCGGCGACGCCGAGACCGACGTGCTGGGGTACGGCCGGGCCAAGCTCAAGCGCAAGGGCTGCGACTGGCTCGTGGTCAACGCGGTCGGCGACGGCAAGGCGTTCGAGGTCGAGGACAACGCCGGCTGGCTGCTGTCCTCCGGCGGCGCGGAGACCCCCATCCCGCACGGTTCGAAGGCGCAACTCGCGTCCGTTGTGTGGGACGCCATTGCGCCCTCCGCCGAACTTCGGGGTACTCCCTGGTCAGGCTAAGTAAGCTGGTCCCGTTCGCGGATCGGTCTAGCCAGGGAGTGTCGTTGAGCCAGCACAGCAGCAGGCTGTTCACCAGCGAGTCCGTGACCGAGGGACACCCCGACAAGATCTGCGACGCGATCAGCGACTCGATCCTGGACGCGCTGCTGGCCAAGGACCCCCGCTCGCGGGTGGCGGTGGAGACCCTGGTCACCACCGGTCAGGTGCACGTCGCGGGCGAGGTGACCACCGAGGCGTACGCGGACATCCCGTCCATCGTGCGGGACAAGATCCTGGAGATCGGCTACGACTCCTCGGCCAAGGGCTTCGACGGCCACTCCTGCGGGGTCAACGTGGCCATCGGCGCCCAGTCGCCCGACATCGCGCAGGGCGTGGACACCGCGTTCGAGCAGCGGGTCGAGGGCGAGCAGGACGACATCGCCAAGCAGGGCGCCGGCGACCAGGGCCTGATGTTCGGCTACGCCTGCACCGACACCCCCGAGCTGATGCCGCTGCCGATCGCGCTGGCCCACCGCCTGTCCCGGCGGCTGACCGCGGTCCGCAAGGACGGCACCGTGCCCTACCTGCGGCCGGACGGCAAGACCCAGGTCACCATCGAGTACGCGGGCGACCAGCCGGTGCGCCTGGACACGGTGGTCGTGTCCACCCAGCACGCCGACGGCATCGACCTGGAGAAGCTGCTCGGCGTCGACGTGCGCGAGCACGTGGTGGCGCCGGAGATCGCCGAGCTGGGCCTGGACACCTCGAACGTCCGGCTGCTGGTCAACCCCACCGGCCGGTTCGTCATCGGCGGCCCGATGGGCGACGCGGGCCTGACCGGGCGCAAGATCATCGTCGACACCTACGGCGGCATGGCCCGCCACGGCGGCGGCGCGTTCTCCGGCAAGGACCCGTCGAAGGTGGACCGGTCGGCGGCGTACGCGATGCGCTGGGTGGCGAAGAACGCCGTGGCGGCGGGGCTGGCCACGCGCATCGAGGTGCAGGTGGCGTACGCGATCGGCAAGGCCGCGCCGGTCGGGCTGTTCGTGGAGACCTTCGGCACCGAGACGGTCGACCCGCAGAAGATCCAGCAGGCCATCGAGGAGGTCTTCGACCTCCGCCCGGCCGCGATCATCCGCGACCTGGACCTGCTGCGGCCGATCTACGGCCCGACCGCGGCCTACGGCCACTTCGGGCGCACGGACATCGACCTGCCGTGGGAGAACACGGACCGCGCGACCGCGCTGCGTGCCGCGGCGGGGGCCTGAGCGGGTTCCCCGGACCCCGGCGTGGTGGCCGGAGTCCCGTGTTGGCCGCTCAGCCGTCGGGTCGTGCCTGCCGCCGGGGCCCGTCCCGCGTTGAGCCGTGTCAGCCGTCAGGTCGTGTCAGCCGTCAGGTCGTGCCTGCCCGGCCGTACCGGCCGCCGGGCCGTGTTCGCCGGTCGGCGGGGTCGGCCGCGGGTCCGGCCACCGATGCCGAGCCCGTCGGCCGGCGCCGCGACCCGCGCGTCCGTGAAGCCCCGCGAGACCCCCGCCCTGCCCTGGACCGCGTCGAACCCGTGGTAGGCGCCAGCACCTCCAGCAGCTCGCAGCCGACCCCCGCCCGCCGCGACCGGTCGGCGTAGGCGACGTCCTCCCGGTGGCACAGGTCGTCGGTGCGCGCCGAGGTCCGGTCGTCCGGCATCGGGTACACCAGCAGCTGGAACACCGGCCGCACGTCCCCGCGCCCCTGGCCGGCAGCGCGAGCGCGGCCGCCAGACCACCACCGGCGCTCGCGCCGCCGACCGCGACGCGGCCCGGGTCGACGTCGGTCTGGTCGGCCAACCGGCGCAGCGCCGCCCGGCAGTCGTGCAGCGGCGTGGGGAAGGGGTAGTCGGGCGCGAGCCGGTACTCCACCGCGGCCACCACGACCCCCAGCTCGTCGGCAACCCGGCGGCAGAACCGCGCGTCCTGCGCGGCGCTGCCCATCACCAGCCCGCCGCCGTGGACCCACAGCAGCGCGGGCCGGGGCCCGGCGAGCGCGCCGGCCGGTCGGAACACGGACATCGACACCCCGGGCTCGACCCGCACCCGCTTCGCGCCCTGCGGCGGGCGGTTCCCGCGCAGCCTCGTCAGCAGCCTGATCAGCGGCGGCGAACCGGACTTCTTCCCCCGGACTTCTTCCCCCGGAATCCGCCGGGTGGAGCCTTGTGGGAGGACGTGTCCGGGAGCCGGGAGCCGGGAGCCGTCCGGGCGTCCGCTGCCTCGGCTCACCAGGCCATGGCCGTCCCAACCGCGCCCCACTCACCACCACCGCACCCAAACGATCACCCGACCGAGACCTTGCCCCCGTCGAACACCTGTTCGATACTAAATCCATGACCCCATCCCACCCCCTGCCCCAGGCCCTCTCTCCCTCCTCCACCCCTCCTCCTTCCAGCCCCTTCTCACCACCGGTCCCCGAACGCGGTCGTGACGGGCCGCCCGCCGCCACCCGGGCCGCGAGTGTCGCCAGCGGTCTCTGGTAGACCTCCCCCCGTGGCGGGCGAGGTGGGCAGCAGGCGCGGGGAGCGGGTCCCCGCCGCCTCGATGCCGGTTGCCCGCGTGTCCGTCGACGTGCCGCTGGCCCACCTGGACCGCCCGTTCGACTACCTGGTCCCCGCGGAGCAGGACGCGGACGCGGTGCCCGGCTGCCGGGTCCGGGTGCGGTTCGCGGGGCAGCTGGTGGACGGCTACCTGCTGGAGCGGGCGGAGTCCTCGGAGTACGGCCGGAAGCTCACCTTCCTGGACCGGGTGGTGTCGTCCGAGCCGGTGCTGTCCCCGGAGGTCGCGGAGCTGGCGCGGGCGGTGGCCGACCGGTACGCGGGGTCGTTGATCGACGTGCTGCGCATGGCCATCCCGCCCCGGCACGCGCGGGCCGAGGCAAAGCCGTCGCCGGACCCCGGGCCCGCGCCGGTGGCGCCGCCGGAGGAGGGCTGGGCGCGGTACCCGCTCGGCTCCCACCTCCTGGAGGCGCTGCGCTCGGGTCGTGCCGCCAGGGCGGTGTGGCAGGCGCTGCCCGCCGAGGACTGGCCGGCCCGGCTGGCCGAGGCGGCGGCCTCGATGGCCAGCACCGGGCGGGGTGCGCTGGTGGTCGTGCCGGACCACCGTGACCTGGCCAGGCTGCACGCGGCGTGCCTCGCGCTCATGCACGAGGCGGACGTGGTGGCACTGTCGGCCGACCTCGGGCCCTCCGAGCGGTACAAGCGGTGGCTGGCCGTGCGACGGGGCTCGGTGCGGGTGGTGCTCGGCACGCGCGGGGCCACGTTCGCGCCGGTGCACGACCTGGGCCTGGTCGTGGTGTGGGACGACGGCGACGACCTGCACTCCGAACCCCGGATGCCTTACCCGAACGTGCGTGACGTGCTGGTGCAGCGCGCGCACCTGACCGGCGCCTCGTTCCTGGTCGGCGGTTTCGCCCGGACCGCCGAGGCCCAGCTGCTCGTCGACAGCGGCTGGGCGCACGAGGTGGTCGCGGCCCGCGACACGCTGCGCTCGGTGGCGCCGCGCGTGGCGGCCGTCGGCGACAACGACTGGCAGGAGGTGAAGGACCCAGCGGCGAGATCGGCGAGGCTCCCGTCCATGGCGTTCGACGCGGCCCGCGCCGCGCTGTCGGCCGACAGCCCGGTCCTGATCCAGGTACCGCGCCGGGGCTACGTGCCCGCCCTGGCGTGCGGCCAGTGCCGGGCACCCGCCCGGTGCCGCCGCTGCGCGGGACCCCTGGCCCTGCCGGGCGGCACCCGGGACGGCGAGCCCAGGCCCGCGTACTGCCGCTGGTGCGGCGCGACCGAAGCCGCCTACCGCTGCCCGACCTGCGGCTCACGCCGGCTGCGCGGCCAGATCATCGGCGCCCGCCGCACGGCCGAGGAGCTGGGCCGGGCGTTCAACGGCGTCCCGGTCCGCACGTCGGGCGGCGACGAGGTGCTGTCCACCGTCCCCGGTGGCCGCTCGCTGGTGGTCGCGACCCCCGGCGCGGAACCGGTGGCCCCGGACGGCTACGGCGCCGCCCTGCTGCTGGACGGCTGGGCCCTGCTGGGTCGAGCCGACCTGCGGGCTGCCGAAGAAGCGCTGCGCCGCTGGATGACGGCGGCGGCGCTGGTGCACGAGGCCGGCCGGGTCGTGGTGATCGCGGACTCGTCCCTGGCGCCGGTGCAGGCACTGGTCCGCTGGGACCCGGTGTGGCACGCCAGGCAGGAACTGGCGGCCCGGGAAGAGCTGGGCTTCCCGCCGGCGGTGCGCATGGCCACGGTCGACGGCTCCCGGGACGCACTGGCCGCCGTCCTCGACGACCTCCACCTACCCCCGAGCGGCGAAGTCCTGGGCCCGGTCCCCCTGGACGAGGACCGGGAACGCGCCCTGGTCCGAGTAGCCCGCCCGGACGGCCGATCGCTGGCCGCGGTCCTCAGCGAACTCCAGTCGGTCCGCAGCGCAAGGAAGGAACCCGAGGCGGTCAGGGTGAAGCTGGACCCCCTCGAAGTCCTCTGACCCGCCCCTGTCTCTCCAGCACGGCTCCCACCCCTGCCTTTCCGCCCCCCTCGCGCATCCCCTCTACCTCCCACTCCTCTGCGTCCCACCGCGCTCGGGTCACCGCGCTCGGGTCACCGCGCTCGGGTCACCGCGCTCGGGTCACCGTGCTCGGGTCACCCGCTCGCGCCACCTGCTCGCGCTGCCCCGCTCGGGCCACCCCGCAGGGGCTCATCGCCGGTCGCGCCTCCCACTCCTCTACCTCCCGCCCGGCTCGCGCCACCCTGCCGGGGCTCGCCGCCGCCTGCGCCTGCCGCCTGCGCCTCCCCCCGCCTGCGCCTCCCCCCGGCCTGCGCCTGCCGCCTCGCTCGCGCCGCCCCTCCAGGGCCGTCTGTCGGGCCGGGTCGTACTACTCCGCCCACCTCGCCCCCAACCCTCCAGAATCGATTCAGCCACCGCCCCAACCCACGCTTATCCATCACAACCCCATGTGCTCACCTCCCGCGAACCAGCCACTCGGGAGGTTCAGCTTTCCCCCGGGGTGGAGTAGAAGAGAACGATGCTCCGGTCGACTGTCGTCAGCGTCCTCGCATCCGTCCTGCTGGTCCCGCTCCTGCCCGCCGTCGCGGGCGCCACCCCCGCCGCGCCGCCCCGCGTGCCCGAAGCCGTCGGCAGCGGGGGTGTGGTGTCCAGCGTCGACCCCGACGCCTCGCAGATCGGGGTCGAGGTCCTGCGCCGCGGCGGGAACGCGGTGGACGCCGCGGTCGCGGTCGCCGCCGCGCTGGGTGTCACCGACCCGTTCTCCGCCGGCATCGGCGGTGGCGGCTTCTTCGTCCACTACGACGCGCGCACGGGCCGCATCTCCACATTGGACGGTCGTGAGACCGCGCCCGCCGCCGCGAACGCCGACCTGTTCGTGGAGGACGGGGTGGCCATCCCGTTCGCCGAGGCCGTGACCAGCGGGTTGTCGATCGGTGTCCCGGGCACGCCCAAGACCTGGGAGGAGGCGCTCCGCAGGTGGGGCACCTTGTCCCTGGACCGGGCCGTCAAGCCGGCCGAGGACCTGGCCCGGCGCGGCTTCCGGGTCGACGCCACCTTCAACCGCCAGGTCACGGAGAACGCCGCGCGGTTCACCGACTTCACCTCGACCCGCGCGCTGTACCTGCCGAACGGGACCCCGCCCGCGATCGGCAGCACGTTCCGCAACCCCGACCTCGCCGACACCTACCGCGAGCTGCGCCGCAAGGGCATCCGCACCTTCTACGAGGGCGAGCTGGCCCGTGAGGTGGCGCGGACCGTCCAGCAGCCGCCGGTCGCCGCCGGCGTCACCCGCGAGGTCCGCTCCGGCGGGATGACCACCGCCGACCTGCGCGGCTACTCCGTCGCGCGCCGCGACCCCACCCACATCCGCTACCGCGGCCTCGACGTGTTCGGCATGGCCCCGCCGTCGTCCGGCGGCACCACGGTCGGCGAGGCCCTGAACATCCTGGAGACCACGAAGCTGTCGGAGGAGACCCCCACCCAGTACCTGCACCGGTTCCTGGAGGCCAGTCGCCTGTCCTTCGCCGACCGCAACCGGTGGGTGGGCGACCCGGCGGCGGTCGACGTCCCGACCCGCGAGCTGCTGTCCCAGCGCTTCGCGGACAGCCGGGCGTGCCTCATCGACCCGACCAAGGCCCTGACCGGCGCCGTCGCGCCCGGCGACCCGCGCAACCCGGCCCCGTGCGGGACCACCGGCGAGCCCGCCGCCACCCCGTACGAGGGCACGGACACCACGCACCTCACCGTCGCCGACCGCTGGGGCAACGTCGTCGCCTACACGCTCACCATCGAGCAGGAGGGCGGCAGCGGCATCGTGGTGCCCCGCCGGGGGTTCCTGCTCAACAACGAGCTGACCGACTTCTCGTTCACCCCGGTCACCCCGGGCGTGCCCGACCCGAACCTGCCGGGCCCCGGCAAGCGCCCGCGCTCGTCGATGTCGCCGACCATCGTGCTCGACCACGGCAAGCCGGTGCTGGCCCTCGGCTCACCCGGCGGCGCGAGCATCATCACCACGATCATCCACGTGCTGACCCAGCGGCTGGACCGGGGCGTCCCGCTGGTCGAGGCCATCGCCGCACCGCGCGCCTCCCAGCGCAACGCCGCGAGCACGCAGGCCGAGGCCGCCTTCCTGGCCACCCCCGAGGCACAGGCCCTGCAAGCCCTCGGGCACCGCTTCACCCCGACCGGCGAGATCGGCGCGGTGACGGCGGTCGAACGCCTCGGGGACGGCCGCTGGCGCGCCGCCGCCGAGACCAGCAGGCGCGGAGGAGGCGCGGCCCGCGCCGTCTGGCCCTCGCGCTGATCGTTGATCGCTGACCAACAGCGGCTGACCACCGGCTACCGGCAACCCGCCGCGCACCGCCGGCCCGCCATCGGCAACCGGCCCGCCACCCACCACCCACCCGAACAACCCACGCCCCACCTCGGGCCCACCCCGCCACCAAAGCGGGGTGGGCCCGAGGCGTCCCGTGCCCTTCATCCCGAGGTATGACGGCGAACCGCTACTCCAAGCGGATGCACGCGCACGCCTCCAGCCGGACCCTGGAGGTACGAGACGAGGAGCGTGACATGACCGCCATCACGATGACCCACCCACAGGGCCCGACCGCGGGCGCCGAGTTCCCCACCACCGCACCCGCCCTCACCAGGCAGCTGACCGACGCCCTCCCCGCGGGCGTCACCACCGCCGCCCGCTTCCTCGGCCACTTCACCACCGCCCTGCTGGGCGTGGCCCTCCTCGGTCGTGACCTGGAGCACTGACCCGCTTTCCGTAGACTGGAGAGCCCAGGCGCCGGCACGAGGAGTGTGCGTGACCGTCCAACCGATCCGGCTGTTCGGCGACCCGGTGCTGCGCAGCCCCGCGGTCGAGGTCGGCGATTTCGACGCGGAGCTGCGCAGGCTGGTCAAGGACCTCTGGGACACCATGGGCGAGGCCGGCGGCGCGGGGCTCGCCGCACCGCAGCTCGGCGTGGGCCTGCGCGTGTTCACCTACCACTGCGACGGGTTCGCGGGTCACCTGGTCAACCCCACCTTCGACGTGGTGGGCGACGAGTACCAGGAGGGCCTGGAGGGCTGCCTGTCCATCCCCGGCCTGGCCTGGGACTGCCGCCGCCACCGCCGGGTGATCGCCCGCGGCTGGAACATGTACGGCGAGCCGGTCGAGGTGGAGGGCACCGACCTGCTCGCGCGCTGCATCCAGCACGAGACCGACCACCTCGACGGCGTGCTGTTCCTGGACCGCCTGGACGAGGAGACCCGCAAGCGGGCGATGGCGGAGATCCGGCAGCAGTCGTGGTTCGACGGTTCCGCGCCGACCCTGAAGCAGTCGCCGCACCCGCTGTTCGGTGGCGCGAACTAGCGCCGGCGGGCTCTCCTAGACTTGCGCCCTGCCCCGATGCGAGGAGAGCGCGTGTTCGACCCAGCCAGTCCGCCGTTCCACCGGAGTTCCGCCGTGCCGTCCGGAGGCGCGTGACGATGCGCCTGGTCTTCGCGGGTACGCCCGAGGTCGCCCTGCCGTCGCTGCGGGCGCTCCTGGAGTCCGACCGGCACGAGGTGGCCGCCGTGGTCACCAGACCCGACGCGCCGTCCGGCCGCGGTCGGCGGGTGGAGCGGTCGCCGGTCGCGGCGCTGGCCGACGAGCACGGCATCGAGGTGCTGACCCCCGTCAAGGCCGGTGACCCGGCGTTCCTGGCCCGCCTGCGCGAGCTGCGGCCGGACCTGTGCCCGGTGGTCGCCTACGGCGCGCTGCTGCCCGAGTCCGCCCTGGCCATCCCCACCCACGGATGGGTGAACCTGCACTTCTCGGTGCTGCCCGCGTGGCGTGGCGCGGCACCCGTGCAGGCGGCCGTGCGGCACGGCGACGACATCACCGGCGCGACCACGTTCCGCATCGTCAAGGCCCTCGACGCGGGACCGGTGTTCGGCGTGCTGACCGAGCGGGTGCGCGAGCGCGACACGGCCGGCGAGCTGCTGGCCCGCCTCGCCGAGTCCGGCGCCAAGCTGCTGCTGTCCACTGTGGATGGCATCGCGGACGGCTCGCTGCGGGCCGTGGAGCAGCCCGAGGAGGGTGTCAGCTACGCGCCGAAGGTGGCCGTGGACGACGCCCGGCTCGACTTCGGCACGCCCGCGGCCGCCCTGGACCGGGTGGCCCGCGCGGTCACCCCGGACCCGGGCGCGTGGGCGGAGTTCCGCGGCGAACGGCTCAAGCTCGGCCCGGTGCTGCCGGTCGAGGAGGGGCACGACCTCGCCCCGGGGGAGATCAAGGTCGAGCGCAAGCGCGTGCTCGTCGGCACGGCCACCGAACCCGTCGCGCTGGGCGAGGTCCAGGCGCAGGGCAAGAAGCGGATGCCCGCCACCGACTGGGCGCGCGGCGCCCGCGTCGAGGCGGGGGAACGGATCTCATGACACAGCGGTCTTCCCGACCCTCGCGGCCCCGCCGCCCCCACCCGCCCCGCCGGCGGACCGGTCCCGTCCGGCCGCCGCAGGACGACCCGGCGCGCCAGGCCGCGCTGGACACCCTGCGCGCGGTGCGCCAGCGCGACGCCTACGCCAACCTGGTGCTGCCCGGCCTCCTGCGGGAACGCCGGATCACCAGCCGCGACGCGGCGCTGGCCACCGAGCTCACCTACGGCACGCTGCGCGCCCAGGGCCTGCTCGACGCCGTGCTGACCGCCTGCTCGGACCGCCCGCTGTCCGAAGTGGACGGCGCGGTGCTCGACGCCCTGCGGCTCGGCGCCTACCAGCTGCTGCGCACCCGCGTCCCGGCGCACGCGGCGGTCGCCTCGACCGTCGACCTGGTGCGCGCCGAGCGGGGCTCCGGCGCGGCCGGGTTCGCCAACGCGGTGCTGCGCCGCGTCACCGAGCAGGACGAGCAGGGTTGGGTGGAGGAGGTCGCGCCCGACGAGGACACCGACCCGGTCGGCTACCTGGCCATGGCCAACGCCCACCCGAGGTGGATCGCGCAGGCGTTCGCCGAGGCGCTGGGCAGCCGCGGCGAGTCGCTGCGCGACGCCCTGGCGGCCGACGACACGCGCCCGTCCGTGCACCTGGCCGCCCGGCCCGGGGAGGTCACCTCGGACGAGCTGGCCGCGATGACCGGCGGCGAGCCGGCCCCGTACTCGCCGTACGGGGTGCGCCTGGAGGAGGGCGGCGACCCCGGTGACCTGGAGGCGGTGCGGGAGCGGCTGGCGGCCGTGCAGGACGAGGGCAGCCAGCTCTGCGCGCTGGCGCT
The DNA here is from genome assembly GCF_042658445.1 of Saccharothrix lopnurensis. Taxonomy (NCBI): domain Bacteria; kingdom Bacillati; phylum Actinomycetota; class Actinomycetes; order Pseudonocardiales; family Pseudonocardiaceae; genus Saccharothrix; species Saccharothrix lopnurensis. The sequence continues at coordinate 222,012 of NZ_JBHSQO010000003.1, forward strand.
GACCCGCGTGCCGCTGGAGGGCCCCGACGCGCGCTGGCTGGACCTGTGCGCGGGGCCCGGCGGCAAGGCCGTGCTGCTGGGCGCGCTCGCCGCCCTGTCCGGCGCCGACATGGAGGCGGTGGAGAAGGCGCCGCACCGCGCCGAGCTGGTCCGCAAGGCGGCCGGTGACCTGCCCATCACGGTGCACGTCGCCGACGGCCGAGACTCCGGCCTGCCCGCCGGCTCGTTCGACCGGGTGCTGGTGGACGCGCCGTGCACGGGCCTGGGCGCGCTGCGCCGCCGGCCGGAGGCGCGCTGGCGGCGGCAGCCGTCGGACGTCGCGCCGCTGGCCCGTTTGCAGCGGGAGCTGCTGACCGCCGCGCTGGAGCTGGTGCGGCCGGGCGGGGTGGTGGCCTACGTGGTGTGCACGCCGCACCTGTCCGAGACGGTGGGCGTGGTCGCCGACGTGGCCCGCCGGACCGGGGCCGAGCGGGTGGACACCCGCGAGTTCTTCCCCGGCGTGCCGGAGCTGGGCGACGGGCCGCAGGTGCAGCTGTGGCCGCACCTGCACGGGACGGACGCGATGTTCTGCGCCGTGCTGCGGCGACCCGCGTGACCCGCGGTCCCGGTCTGTCCCGTACTGCCGCGCGCGGCAGTACGGGACAGACCGGGCCTGCTGTGGCCGGGCCTGCTGTGGCCGGGCGTTCCGGGGTCGTGCCTGCCGGGGGCGGGCCTGCCGGAACCGTGCCGTCCCCCTCCCGCACACCCGGACCACCCCGGTGAGCCGCCCCGTGCTGGCCCTCGTCGCCTCCGCCGCCGGCGGGGTGGAGCGGTGGCTCGTCGACGAACTCGCCCGACCCCTGGCTGACCGGGGCTGGCGCCTGGCCATCACCCTCACCCCGACCGCGGCCCGCTGGCTCGAACCACGACTGCCGGACCTGGCCGCGACCACCGACCTGCCCGTCCGCTGGACCTCGCGCCTGCCCACCGAGCCGAAACCGCACCCGGTCCCCGACGCGTTCGCCTTTGCGCCCGCCACCTCGAACTCGCTGGCCAAGCTGGCCCTGGGCCTGGGCGACAACCAGGCGATCACCGCCCTCTGCGAGGGCCTGGGCCGGCGCGCGCCGCTGGTGGTCATGCCGCGGGTGTCGGCCGACCAGTCCGCGCATCCCGCGTTCGGCGGTCACCTGGACGTGTTGATCTCCGCCGGGGTGGTGCTGGCCACAGATCCCGGTGCGGTGGTGCGTGAACTGGACCGCGTCGTGCCGTTCGGCCTTTTCCGCAAAAATGGTGATAACACGCCCTGACCGATGAATTGACAGCCCGTCAAGACACGTAGCAGGCTTGATTGTGTCGAAATCGTACGGACGGGATCGTGAACGAACTTCGGTTCTCCGCTTCCTGTCCGAACCCGGTGGCCTGCTGGCCATCGACGGCCCGCCGTGCGCCGGCAAGACGCTCCTGCTGGAGGAGGCGGTCGAGGCCGCCCGCGACCTGGGCTACGCCGTCGCCCTGGTCCCCGGCGAGCGGCTGGCGACCTCCGCCGACCTGTGCCGGGCCCTGGAGCAGGACGCCGCCACGCGTCCGCTGATCGCCGTCGACCACGCGCACCGGGACCCGGCCGCCCTGCTCGCCCTGCTGCCGAGGCTGCGCGGGCGCCCGGTCACCGCGCTGCTCGCCCTGACCGGCGCGGTGGCGGGCCCGGAGGTGCGGTGCGCCCTGGCCGAGCGGGGCGACGTGCTCACCCTCGGGCCGGTGGACGACGCCGTGGCCGAGCGGCTGGTCCGCGCGCTGCTGGGCGCCGCGCCCGATCCCGCGCTGACCGCCCTCGTCGCGACGGCGGGCGGCAACCCGCGCCTGATCGCCGACCTGGTCCTGGGCCTGCGCGAGGAGGACCTGCTGGAGGTCCGCGCCGGCGTGGCCGGGCTGTGCGAAGACCGGCCACGTGGGGACTGGCCGCGCGAGAACTGGCCGCGTGGGGACTGGCCGCGTGGGGACTGGCCGCACGAGGACCAGCCCCGCGAGGACTGGCCGCGCGAAGACCGACCCCGCGAAGACCGGTTGCCGCGCCGGGTGCTGGACCTGGTGGGCGGCCGGGTCGAGGCCCTGCCGCCCGGCGCGGCCCGGCTGGTGCGGGCCGCCGCCGTGGTGGGCCGGTCGTTCCTGCTGCGCGAGGTGGCCGCGGTCGTCGAGGAGGACACCGCCGCGCTGCTGCCGGCCGCCGACCGGGCGGTCTCCTCCGGCCTGGTGGTGTGCGCCGACGAGCGGTGGGAGTTCGACTCGGACCTGGTGCGGCGCGCGGTGCTCGGGTCGACCCCCGCGCCGGTCCTGCACGCCCCGCGCCACGCCACGCCCGTCCCGCGCGCCGACCTGAACGACCGCGCCGACCGGGACGACCATGCCGACCGGGACGACCATGCCGACCGGGACGACCATGCCGACCGGGACGACAGGTCGACACCCGTCGCCGACGAGGACCGCGGCGCGGACGCCGTGCACGGGGTCCGCGCGCTGGCCGCCGGCGGCCGCCTCGGCGCGGCCATCGCCCTGGCCCGGGACAGCCTGGGCCGCCGGCCGGGTCCCGCCGCGGCCGCCGAGCTGCACGTCGTGCTGGCGGGCATCCTGCTCGCCGACGGCCGCCCGTCCGACGCGGCGGCCGAGTTGGAGCACGTGGTGGTCATGCCGGACGCGCCGGAGCCGCTGCGGCGGCTGGCCTCGGCGGGCAGGCTGCTGGCGCTGTACTTCTCCACCGGTTCCCGCGCGGGCGCGCACGCCCTGTCGGTGCTGACCGCGCGCGACCGCGAGGCCAGCGACGCGGACGTGGTGATGGCGGCGACCGTCCACTCCTGCCTGGAGTGGAGGGCGGGCAACCTCGCCGAGAGCCTCTACTGGGGCCGCCAGTCGACCCGCTGGGAGCTGGACCGCCCCACCGCGTGGTGGCAGTCGCAATCGGCGGTGTCGTTCGCGCTGAAGCTGTCGGCGCTCGGCGAGTTCGCCGACGCCGAACGCCTGGTGCGCGGTGACGGCCCGGACGAGGACGACGCGGTCACCAGCGGCGCGCCCGCCGCCCGCGCCATCGCCCGCGCCCGCGTGCTCACCCAGGCCGGGCGGCTGGACCAGGCCCGCGCGGCGGCCCGGAAGGGCCTGCTCACGGCCCGCGACCGGGGCCTGCGGCTGCTCGTCCCGCTCGCCTCCACGGTGCTGGCCACGGTGGCGCTGCACCGGGGCGAGGTCGTGGCGGCGGCCGAGCACGTGCGCCGCTACCGGGCCGACCTGGTCGCGGGCGAGGCGGTGCTGCACTCCGGCCAGTACGACTGGGTGGAGCTGCTGCTCACCCACGCCCAGGGCGGCCCCGGACCGGCCGTCGAGCGGGCCCGCGAGCGCGTGGCCGACCCCGACGCCACGCGGCGGATGCTCGTGGAGGAGCCGGGCGCGGCGGCGTGGCTGGTGCGGCTCGCGCTGGCCGCCGACGACGTCGAGCTGGCCCGCGCCGCGGTGGCCGCGGCGCGGGAGCTGGCCGCGGCCAACCCCGGCATCGCCACGGTCTCGGTGGCCGCCGCCCACGCGCGGGCCGTGCTGGACCACGACGTGGAGGAGCTGCTGGTGGTCGCCGGGCGGCACCACCACCCGTGGGCGAAGGCCAACGCCAACGAGGACCTGGCGGTGCTGCTGGCCGAGGCCGGGCACGAGGGCCGGGCCGCCGCGCACACCGCGCTGGCGCTGCGGATCTTCGAGCGGATGGGCGCGGAGGGCGAGGCGGCGAGGCTGCGCCGGGGCGCCGGGCCCGCGCTCGGGGGCGGCGCGGACTGGCAGCGGCTGTCCGAGCCGGAACGCGACATCGCCCGGCTGGTGGGCGCGGGGCTGACCAACCGGCAGGTCGCCAAGCAGCTCTACCTGTCCCCGCACACGGTGAACTACCACCTGCGGGGCATCTTCAGGAAGCTCGGCATCAGCTCACGCGTCGAACTCGCCCGCCTGGCCCACGAGCAGGAGACCTCGAAGGCGTGAGCCACCGAACCGGGCTCACGCCCCGAGCGCGTCCGACACCCCGCCCCCGCCGAGCAGGAAGCACACCTCGTCCACCACCCGCCGCACGTCCGCCGGCGCCACCACCGCGCAGTGCACGCCGCCGGCCGCGACCTCCACGGCCAGGCACTCGGCGTAGGCGACGGCCGCCGCCCGCGACGCCGCGTAGGCCGCCACCCCGGGCCGGGGCGCCGCCACCGCGTGCGCGGGCACCACCACGATCCGACCGCGCCCCCGCCCGACCATGCGCGTGGCCACGGACCGGCAGGTGTTGAACACCCCGGTCGCGTTCACCGCGAGGCTCACCGACCAGTCCTGGTCGGTGATCGACAGCGCGGGGCCCAGCCGCAGCGCGCCCGCCATCGCCACCAGCGCGTCCACCGGCCCGAACTCGCGCTCCACCTGGTCCACCAGCGCGTCCACGGCGTCGCTCGACGTCACGTCGATCTGCCGCCCGGCCACCAGCAGCCCCTCGTCGCGCAGCCGCTCGACCAGGTCGGCCAGCCGCGGCCCGTCACCGTCGACGGCCGCCACCAGCGCGCTCCGCCGGGCCAGCGCCTCCACCACCTCGCCGCCGAGCCGCGAACCCGCGCCGGTGACCAGCGCGACGCGGCGGCGGAATTCCGCATTCATCCAAACGCTCCCCAGTACCTGCCCCGCACCTGAACGTAATAGCCCGCGCGCGACAGGGGAACTACCCGCGTGAGTAGTCGGGAATGGACGGGCCGGTGGTGAATACCGGGGAACGGGCAGTGGCCCGGAACACCGGTCCCGGACGGGTCGACCGGGAGGCGGAAGCCTAGACTCCCGAGCCGTGGTCCACCAGCCGATGATCGCGCCGAGCATCCTGTCCGCCGACTTCGCCCGCCTCGCGGACGAGGCCGCCGCCGTGACGGGCGCCGACTGGCTGCACGTGGACGTGATGGACGCCCACTTCGTGCCCAACCTCACCATCGGCCTGCCGGTGGTGAAGGCGCTGCGCGGGGCGACCGACATCCCGCTGGACTGCCACCTGATGATCGAGGACCCGGACCGCTGGGCCACCGGGTACGCCGAGGCGGGCGCCCACAACGTGACCGTGCACGTCGAGGCCGCGAAGGACCCGGTGCGGCTGGCCAAGGACCTGCGCGCGGCGGGCGCCAGGGCGGGCCTGTCGCTCAAGCCCGGCACCCCGCTGGAACCGCACCTGGACGTGCTCAAGCACTACGACACCCTGCTGGTGATGTCGGTCGAGCCCGGGTTCGGCGGGCAGCGGTTCATGGCCGAGGTGCTCGACAAGGTGCGCACCGCGCGCCGCCTGGTCGACACCGGCCACCTCAGGCTCGTCGTGGAGATCGACGGCGGGATCAACGCCGACACCATCGGGCAAGCCGCCGAGGCGGGCGTGGACTGCTTCGTCGCGGGTTCCGCGATCTACGACGCGGCCGACCCCGGCGCGGCCCTGGAGCGGCTGCGCGAGCGGGCGGCCCGCGCCCGGTGAACCTGGACGAGGCGATGGCGCGGGCCATCGCGGCGAGCGAGCGGGTGCGGGGCACCACCAGCCCGAACCCGCCGGTCGGCTGCGTGGTCCTGGACGCCGCCGGCGAGCCGGTCGGGGAGGGCGCGACCAGGCCGCCCGGCCAGGCCCACGCCGAGGTCGTCGCCCTCGCCCGCGCCGGTGACCGGGCCCGGGGCGGCACGGCCGTGGTCACCCTGGAGCCGTGCAACCACCACGGCCGCACCCCGCCGTGCGTCGACGCGCTGCTGGCCGCGGGCGTCGCGCGGGTCGTGCACGCCGCGGCCGACCCGAACCCGCGGGCGGGCGGGGGAGCGGAGGCGCTGCGCGCCGCCGGGGTGGCCGTCGAGTCCGGCCTGCTGGCGGAGGAGGTGGCGCGCGGCCCGCTGCGCGCCTGGCTGCACTTCGCCCGCACCGGTCGCCCGCACGTGACCTGGAAGTACGCGGCCACCCTCGACGGCCGGGTCGCCGCCGCCGACGGCACCAGCCGCTGGATCAGCTCCGAGAGCTCCCGCGCCGAGGTGCACGACCTGCGCGCCAGGGTGGACGCGATCGTGGTCGGCGCCGGCACGGTCCGCGTCGACGACCCCGGGCTGACCGCGCGCGGCCCCGGCGCGACCCGCCAACCGCTGCGGGTCGTGGTCGGCACCGGCGACCTGCCGCCGGGCGCCCGGGTCCTGGACGACGCGGCGGAGACCGCGCACCTGCGCACCCGCGACCCCGACGCGGTGCTCGCCGAACTCGCCCGGCGCGGCGTCGTGGACGTGCTGCTGGAGGGCGGGCCTACCCTGGCGGGTGCGTTCACGGCCGCGCGCCGCGTCGACCGGGTGCTCGCCTACCTCGCCCCGAAGTTCCTGGGCGACGGTGCTCCCGCACTGCGGGACGCCGGGGTGTCGACGATCACCGACGCGGTCGGGCTGGTCGTGGAGCAGGTCAGTATGTGCGGGCCGGACGTGCGGATCTCCGCCGTCCCCGGCCGCTAGAGGAGGACACTGGTGTTCACCGGGATCGTCGAGGAGTTGGGTGAGGTCGTCGCGGTGGTCGACCTGCCGGACGCGGCGCGCGTCACCATCGCGGGCCCGCTGGTGACCGGCGACGCGAAGCACGGCGATTCCATCGCGGTGAACGGCGTCTGCCTCACCGTCGTGGACGTCGAGGGCGGCGCGTTCACCGCGGACGTGATGCGCGAGACGCTGAACCGCTCCAGCCTGGCCAAGGTCGCCTCGGGGGACCGGGTCAACCTGGAGCGCGCCGCCGCCGTCGGGCAGCGGCTGGGCGGGCACATCGTGCAGGGCCACGTGGACGGCACGGGCACCGTGCTGGCGCGGGAGAGGGCCGAGCACTGGGAGGTCGTCCACCTCGGCCTGCCGCCGCGGCTGGCGCGGTACGTGGTGGAGAAGGGCTCGATCACCGTGGACGGGGTGTCGCTGACCGTGGTGTCGGCGCTCGACGACTCGTTCACCGTCAGCCTCATCCCGACCACGCTGGAGCTGACCACGCTCGGCCGGCGCGTGCCGGGCGACACCGTGAACCTGGAGGTGGACGTCCTGGCGAAGTACGTGGAACGGCTCGCCCTGCCCCACCTGCGGGAGCGGTCCGACGTCGAGGGGGAGCGGTGAGGGACTTCGCCGACATAGAGCGGGCCGTGGCGGACATCGCCGCGGGCCGGCCGGTGGTCGTGGTGGACGACGAGGACCGCGAGAACGAGGGCGACCTGATCTTCGCCGCGGAGAAGTCCACGCCGGAGCTGCTGGCGTTCATGGTCCGCTACACGTCCGGGTACGTGTGCGTGGCGCTCACCGAGGCCGACTGCGACCGGCTCGACCTGCCGCCGATGTACCACACGAACCAGGACCAGCGCGGCACCGCGTACACGGTGACCGTCGACGCCCGTGAGGGCGTGTCCACGGGCATCTCGGCCGCGGACCGGGCGCACACCATGCGCCTGCTGGCCGACCCGGAGTCCACCGCCAAGCACTTCACCCGGCCCGGTCACGTGGTGCCGCTGCGGGCCCGCGACGGCGGCGTGCTGCGCCGCGCCGGGCACACCGAGGCCGCCGTGGACCTGGCCCGGATGGCGGGGCTCGCGCCGGCGGGCGTGCTGTGCGAGATCGTGTCGCAGAAGGACGAGGGCGACATGGCGCGGCGCGAGGAGCTGGAGGTGTTCGCCTCCGACCACGACCTCGCGCTGATCAGCATCGCGGACCTGATCGCCTACCGGCGGCGGGTGGAGACGCAGGTGGAGCGGGTCGCGGAGGCTCGCATCCCCACCGCGCACGGTACGTTCACCGCGGTCGGTTTCGACAGCAGGCTGGACGGCATCGAGCACATCGCGATGGTCTACGGCGAGCTCGGCGACGGCGAGGACGTGCTGGTGCGGGTGCACTCGGAGTGCCTGACCGGCGACGTGTTCGGCTCGCTGCGCTGCGACTGCGGCCCGCAGCTCGACGCGGCGCTGGAGGCGGTCGCGGCGCAGGGCCGCGGCGTCGTGCTCTACATGCGCGGGCACGAGGGCCGGGGCATCGGCCTGATGCACAAGCTCCAGGCTTACCAGCTCCAGGACCACGGCGCGGACACCGTGGACGCGAACCTCGGCCTGGGCCTGCCCGCCGACGCGCGCGACTACGGCACCGGCGCGCAGATCCTGTGCTCGCTGGGCGTGAAGTCGATGCGGCTGCTGACCAACAACCCGGCCAAGCGGGTGGGTCTGGAGGGCTACGGGCTGCGCGTGCTCGACCGCGTGCCCCTGCCGATCTCGCCCAACCCGGAGAACCTGCGGTACCTGCGCACCAAGCGCGACCGGATGGGCCACGAGCTGCACCAGCTGGAGCAGTACGAGGCGCTGGCCCAGGGCGGCGCGGTGGTGTCCACCACGGAAGGAGCGGAATGAGCGGCGAAGGGCGGCCCGAGGGCGATGTCCCGGACGCGGCGGGGCTGACGCTGGCGGTCGTGGCCACGCGGTGGCACGCGAGGATCACCGACAACCTGGTCGCGCGGGCGCTGGAGGCGGCCTCCCGGGCCGGCGTGGCGTCGCCGACCGTGACGCGGGTCGCCGGCGCCGTCGAGCTGCCGGTGGTGGCGCAGGAGCTGGCCCGCACCCACGACGCGGTGGTGGCGCTGGGCGTGGTGGTCCGGGGCGGCACGCCGCACTTCGAGTACGTGTGCGACGCGGTGACCGCCGGGCTGACCAGGGTGGCGCTGGACTCGTCGACCCCGGTCGGCAACGGCGTGCTCACCGCGAACGACGAGCAGCAGGCCCTCGACCGCGCCGGGTTCCCGGACTCGGTGGAGGACAAGGGCTTCGAGGCGTGCGTGGCGGCGCTGGACACGGCCCTCGTGCTGCGCGGGCTGCGAGCGGGCTCGTGAGGACCGCCGTGGCCGCCGTCGAGTTCCGCCCGAAGAAGATCCGCCTGGTGGCCGGCGCCTGCGCGGTGTTCCTGGTCGCCGTGTTCACCGTGGTCGGACTGCTGCTGGGCGACACACCCACCGGCGTCATCTTCCGCACCTCCGACCAGGTGGCGATGGTCTGCCTGGGCGTCCTGCTGGCCTGCGGCGTCCTGCTGCTGACCCGCCCGCGCGTGCGCGCCGACGCCGAGGGCGTCGAGGTCCGCAACGTGATCACCGCCCACCGCTTCGCCTGGCACGACGTCCTGCACGTCTCGTTCCCCGACGGCGCCTCCTGGGCCCGCCTGGAACTCCCGGACGACGAGTACGTGTCGGTCATGGCCATCCAGGCGGTGGACCGCGACCACGCCGTCACCGCCGTACGCACCCTGCGCGACCTGCACCGCACAGCCACCCCACCGGGTGACCCCGAACGCTGAACTCGGGTGTCCTGAACGTACGACACGCCGGGCCGCACCGTACGACTCGCGCGAGTCGTACGTCCAGACCCCGCGAGTCGTACGTTCAGACCTTGCGTGTCGTACGTTCAGGACCCGCGAGTCGAACGTTCGGGACGACCGTGTCGAACGTTCGGGACGACCGTGTTCTGCGTTCGGGTGTTGGGACCCGCCGATCGGCGTGGTGCTGTTGGCGGAGCCGGTGTGGGCCATCGGCGGCTTGTCCGGGTCCGGGGGCCTGCCTAGGTTCGGGTGACCACGAACCCCGGGGGGCCGCTCATGCGCAGACGTTCACTCATCACCGGTGCCGCGGCGGTGGCGGGGGCGGTCACGCTCGGCCTCAACCCGGCCGCGCGCGCCCAGCGGCCCGGCGCGTCCGGCCTGCCCGACCTCGGCCTGGGTGACCACCCCGTGGTGGGGCGGGCGCGGTCGCGCAAGGCGATGGAGCACCTGCGGGTGCTCAGCGAGCGCATCGGGCCGCGCATCGGCGGCCTGGAGTCCGAGCACCGCGCCCGCGACTACCTCGCCGACGTCCTGCGCGACTTGCGCTACCGGGTGACGCTCCAGCCGTTCCCGGCACCCGACAAGTACCTGTCCACGCTCAAGGTCGGCCGGAGCACCTGGAGCGCGGGCGCGTCCCGCTTCGGCGCCCTCGGCGTCACCGCGTCCGGCCCGGTGGTGGACCTCGACAACGGCGCGTCCCTGCCCGCCGACCTCACCGGCAAGGTCGTCCTGCTGGTCAACGTGCCCGCCGGCGCCACCACGGTGCTCGACGTGGTCCGCCTGGGCGCGGCGGCCGTGCTGATCGGCCGGGTGTCGACCCCGCCCGCGGGCAAGACCGGCGCGTTCTCGCCCACCCTCACCGAGAACGTGGCCGTGCCGGTGCTGGGCATCGCCCAGGTGCACGTGGAGCGGCTGCGCGCCGCGGGCCCGGTCCGCGTCACCGTCGCCACCACCCACCACACCAACCTGACCTCGTACAACGTCATCGCCGACCGGCCCGCCACGTTCCCCGGCGGCCCCGACCACGGCGTGGTCATGGTCACCGCCCACTACGACAGCGTGCCCGGCTCGCCCGGCGCCAACGACGACGGCAGCGGCACCGTCCTGGCCCTCGAACTGGCCCGCGTCCTGCGCTACCTGCCGACCCACCGGGCGCTGCGCTTCGCGCTGTGGGGCTCGGAGGAGCAGGGCCTCATCGGCTCCCGCTACTACGTCAACCAGCTCACCGACGCCGAGGCCGGCCGCATCGCGGGCGTCTTCCAGAACGACATGGTCGCCACCAGCCACGGCCCGGCCACCGCCTACTGGCTGCTGTCGGTCGACGGCGGCGACAACGCCACCACCGCCCAGGTCGCCGCGGCCGCCACCCGCCTGGGTTACGGCGGGCGCGTGCACGGCCCGGTGCCGCGCGGCAGCAGCGACCACGTCCCGTTCCACGAGCGGGGGATCGCCTCGGCGAACTTCAGCTGGCGCGGCGAGGGCGGCCCGCACGAGCTGGAGCCGCTCTACCACACCCCGGAGGACACGATCGAGCAGAACGTGAGCACCGAACGCCTCCAGGTCTCCCTGGAGCTGATCGGAGCCGCCTCCTACCGCCTGGCCCGCACGCGCCCCTGATCCCGGGATGTGGACGAAACCCGTCCACGTCGACGGCCCGTGAGCGATGCTGGTCCGCGTGGCCACGTACGAAGACCTGACCCCCTACGAGTACCTGACCCCGGACGAGGGAACCGGCCGGCTGGTCAACGTCGGCTGGCTGGGCCGCGGCTCGCGGTTCGGGGTCGGCGCGCCGGAACCCGGGCTGGTCGAGGCGCTGCTCACCCTGGCCGCGTTCCGCCGGGCCCACGTGACCAGGGGCCACCACCTGTGCGAGCTGTGCGAACGGCACCCGGGGCAGGACGCGCTCCGGGTGCCGTTCGAACCGGCGGAGGGCGGCGAGGTGTCCCTGGGCAACGGGGAGGTCCACGTCCCCGGTCCGGGCGGGTTCGTCTACGCCGCGCCGACCCTGGTGGCCCACTACGTCGACCGCCACGGCTACCGCCCGCCCGCCGACTTCTCGTGGAACGCGATCGCGGCCGCCAAGGCCCACATCTCGACCTGGGAGAAGGCCAAGCGGACCCTGCCGGTCGGCGCGGCCGTGCACGGCGAGGTCGTGGAGAGGTGGACCTCCGGCCTGGTCGTCTCGACGCGGGCGTGCCCCGGGGCCGAGGGTTTCGTGCCCGCGGAGCTGTACCGCCCGGACGGCGCCGCGGTGGCCCCGAAGGACTTCCCGCGCGACGGCGACCCGGTCGAGGCGGTGGTGACCGGCCACGCCGAACGCGGGCGCCGCATCCTGCTGCGGGTCGGCCCCGCCTAGGTCCGGCCGGGTCCGTCCCAGATCCGGCCCGGGTCCGGCCCAGGACCCGCTAGACCCGGTCGCCGGCGGCGCGCGCCAACCGCCCGGCCAGCGCCCGGAGGTGCCCCCTGAGCTCCTCCGGGCTCTCCACCTCGAAGTCCACCCCGATCATCGCGATCCACGGGCCCAGCTCCTCCAGCGACGGCGCGCCGACGGTCAGCCTGGTCCGCTCCCCGTCGATCCGCTCCAGGTGCACCGACGTGTAGGACGTCCGCTCCGCCACCACCTCGTAGGGCGCGTGCACGATCAACCGGGCCTCGTGCGGGTAGGGGGCCACCGACAGCTGCCGCGACACGTACGAGGCGAGGTCCTCCTCGGGCGGCTCGCGCGGCGTGAACCGGGCGCCCGACGTCGGCTCGGCCCCGATCCGGTCCACCCGGAAGGTCCGCCAGTCGTCCCGGTCGACGTCCCACGCCACCAGGTACCAGCGCCGCCCGGTGTGGGCCAGGCCCAGCGGCTCCACGTGCCGGTTGGTGGCGTCGCCCTCCCGACCGGAGTACGGGAACCGCAGCCGCTGGTGATCCCGGCACGCGCCGGCGATCGCGGTCAGCGTCGCCGGGTCGACCCGCGTCACGCTCGGCGCGAGGGACACCGTGTGCGCCTGGAGCGCGTTGACCCGCCGCCGCAGCCGCGACGGCAGCACCTGCTCCAGCTTCGCCAGCGCCCGCACCGAGGTCTCCTCGATGCCCGACACCGTGCCGTTGGCCGCCGTGCGCAACCCGACGGCCACCGCCACGGCCTCGTCGTCGTCGAGCAGCAGCGGCGGCAGTTCGGCGCCCGCGCCCAGCTGGTACCCGCCGGCCACGCCCGGCGCGGCGTTCACCGGGTAGCCGAGGTTGCGCAGCTTGTCCACGTCCCGGCGCACGGTGCGGACGTCGACGTCGAGCCGCCGCGCCAGTTCGGCCCCGGTCCAGTCGCGGCGGACCTGGAGCAGCGACAGCAGCTTGAGCAGGCGGGCGGAGGTCTGCAGCACACCACGCAGTGTGCCGGCCATCACGGACAACCACCGTCCGCTATTCCGCCCCGCCCGCCCGGCTGCTCCACCCGGCCCGCTACGCCCGCCGGGCCCCCTCCGGCCACACGACCACGACCGGCACGCCCGACGCCCGCGCCGTCTCCACCACGTCCGCGGTGCCGCCGCGCCCGTCGGGCGGCTGCCCGTCCCACACCGCGATCAGCAGCTCCACCGACGCGAGCATCCGCTCGTTGGCCATCACGTACGCGTGCCGCCCGGACAGCTCGTTGGGCAGCACGCTCACCACGTGCGCCCGCGCCAGCAGCTCGTCGTAGGCGGCCCGCTTCTCCGGTTTGAGCCGGTCCCGGTAGTCCGCGGCGGGCAGCACGACCTCCACCCGCCCGCCGAGGTCCAGCACCACCCGCGCGAACAGCTGGTCCGCGCCCGGCGCCAGGCAGGTCACCCCCACCAGGGATGACCCGCCCGCCGCCTCGGCCTCCAACGCCGCCCGGATCGCCGCCCGAACGGCATCGACGCATTCGGGCACCAGTTTGCTGTGCCCCGTCACACCCACCCGCATCACTAGGCCGTCCGCAGTCCCCTGATCGCTTCCCGCGTGTCGCGCACCACGGCCAGGTCGCGGTGCATCTCGGCTTCCTTGGCGAAGTCCTGGAGCTTGCGCACCACCCGCCCGGACGCCAGTCCCGCCGCCTTCGGCAGCACCTGCTGGATCAGCGCGCACGCCTCCTCGGGTTCACCCGCCACCATCTTCGTGCGGGCCAGCCCGATCACGTCGAACGCCCGGTTGCGCACCCGCGACGGGTCGCGCAGGCTCAGCGCCCGCCGGATGTGCAGCTCGGCCTTCGGCGCCTGGGACGGGTCGTGCCTGGCCAGGTCGCGCATCCGCGCCCCGATGACGCCCTCCATCTCGGCCTCGTCGAAGCTGTCCAGCCACCACGGGTCGCCGTCGGGCCGCCGCTGGGCGAAGCTGTCCTGCGCCTGCCCGACCGCCCGGTGGAACTCCCGCACCCGGCCCATCTGCGCGTACGCCCACGCCTCCCGCGTCTGCAACAGCGCCTGCAACGTCGGCGTGGCGGTGCGCCTGGTGCCGTACTGGGCCAGCTGCACCAGCTCCAGGCCGTCCTCCGAACGGCCCAGGTCGAACATCTGCCTCGCCATCGCCGCCAGGCACAGCGCCGCGAACGGGTCGTTGCGCCCGGCCTTGGCCATGCGCACGCCCAGCACGTAGTACCGCTGCGCGGCGTCGTGCATACCCGCGTCCCACGACATGCTCGCCGCCACCTTGGACAGCTCCGCGCCGATGAAGAAGGCCCGCTCCGTGGTCGGGCCCGCCGGCGCGCGCGACAGCCGCTCGGCCAGTTCCTCCAACTGCCCGAGCACCGCCTTGCGCGCCAGCCCGTACCCGCCTCGTCCGCCCCACCCGCGCAGCCCGTCGGCGACGTGCTGCAACGCCGCCAACTCCTCCTCGCTGATCGCCGCGCTGGACGACCACCGGGACAGGGGCTGCAAGGGGTGGAGCCACCGCTGCAACGGCTCGACCAGGGAGGGACCCATTGCCACCGCGGCAGCTCCGGTGAGCGCCGCTCGTCTGCTGATCGCCAAGTCGTTCCTCGCCGTCTCCTCGACCGATCTGGCTATGCTCGACGCGTCCCACGCCGCGGCGAGCACATCGGGCGGGACCCCGTGATCGGGGCCCGCCTGGCTTGGGATTCCGACGCGGTCGAACCACAGCCGGTCGCCGGGGACGCCGAGCACCCGCGCGAAGTGGCGCAGGCGGTCGATCCGGTCGATCGGGTTCTCACCGGTCTCGTACCGCGAAAGCTGTGCCTGGGAGATCCCCAGCCAGGACGCCATGCGGTCCTGGGTGACGCGGCTGACGTGCTGGGGGTGGTGCCGGTAGGCGGCGAGGAGCGCTCCCATGTTCCGGTCGGAGAACGCGGCAGCCATCGCCTCGTGGTCCCAGAAGTCCCCCGGGACGCGGGGTGGTCCGTGGAGCTCGACGCGCGCGGTGCGCCGGCAGCGCTGGCAGAGCTGGTCGGTGTTGTCAGCGGCGACCAACGCCCCGCACGACGGACATGCGCGCCTGGTGGTGGGTGCTCTGGTGGCTTTCCGGTCCATGGCTCGCTCCCGTCACTGAGCGTGGTCAACAGTGTATAGAGATGTGATCGCGAGTCCATGCATTTCGTGCATATGGCGAAGTCGGCCCCCTGCCGGGGACCCGGTGACGCCGGGTGGTGGATGAACGGGATACGGCCGGTGCATGGATCCCAACCGAGGCCGGTGTGGTGGGGGCCGCCCCGCGGCCGGACCCTTCGGGGTGTGCAGGAGCCGGGACGACCTCACGGCGCCGCACCCCGTCCGCTCCACCCGACCGGGAGGAACGCACCGATGAGGGTCACCACCGCCACCACCGCCGACAACACCCCGCGACTGGGGCCCCGCGACCGCGCGCACCAGCAGGCGCTGGGTGAGGCCATCGCGGGCTACCGGCTGCTGGGCTGGAAGGTGTCCGTCACCGAGCAGGGCGTCTTCCTGCCGCTCGGGCCGGCCACCACCGCCCTGGCCATGCCCGCCCGGATCGGGTCCCGGGTGCTGGCCGACCTGAAGGCCCGGATGCTGGCGGGCCCGGTCACGGTGATCCCCGGGCCGCGGGAGCACTGGATCTTCCTCGCCGAACTGGTGGCGCTGCTGCCCACGCACCTGAAGGCGCCGGCGGAGGTCCAGTTCGTCCGCTCGCCGCAGCGCATCGCCCTGCCGCCGACCATGACCCGGTACGGCTCGCTGAGGTGGGCGAACCCGCCGTCGCACTCGCGCCACTGGTTCCCGCCGTTCACCGCGGTGCTGGCGCTGGCCCGGACCGCGGTGGCGCAGGACCGCTGAGCCGCCGGGCTGCCGGGTCGCCGAGCTGCCGGGCTGTCGAGTCGCCGGGCCGGAACCGCCGAACTCCGGCCGCCGGGACGTCGGGGCACCGCTGCGGGGGGTGCTTCGACCGCCGGTGGCCGGGGCGCCGGGCCCCGGACCTCCGCACCCGGCGGGCGGTCCCGGGCGCCGGCCCCCCCCCCCTTCCGCCCCCCGCTCCACCCCGCCCCCCTCAGCCCCGCCCCCCTCAGGGCAGCACGAGCCCGGAGGGCTTGCGCCGCACGTGGACGCGATAACCCACCTCGAACGCCAACCCGGGGGTCTCCGCGAGGGCCCGCTCCGCCACCCCGCCGGAGAACTCGATCCGCAGCACCGCCTCCAGGTCCGCCCGCCGCTCGAACCGCCACAGCGCCCGCACCCGCCGCAGCGAGAACCCCTGGTCGGCGAAGAACCGCTCCACCTCGGCCGGGTCGTAGCGGGGCTCGTCCGCGCGCAACCACGGCCCGTAGGGCTCGGCCAGGCCGTCGAGGTCCACCACCGCCACCGCGCCGCCGGGCCGCAGCACCCGGTCCGCCTCGCGCAGGCCGGGTTCGCAGCCGGGACCGAAGAAGTAGGCCGTGCGGGCGTGCACGAGGTCGGCGCTCGCGTCGCGCAGCGGCAGCCGCTGGGCGGGGCCGGCGACGACCTCGACGTTCGGCACGTCGGCCACGCGGGCCCGCGCACGTGCCACCAACGGGGAATGCGGCTCCACGCCGATCACCGAGCGCGCCCGAGCGGCGAACACCGGCAGGTGGAACCCGTCGCCGCAGCCCACGTCGACCACGTCCCGACCGGCCCAGTCGCACTCCTCGCGCAGCGCGGCCCAGATCGCGCCGCCCACGTCCTGCGCGCGGTTCTCGACCTCGTAGACCTCGGGCCAGTGCCAGATGTTCGGGCTCGGCAGCACGTCCGCCGGGCGGACCGCGGCCAGGGCCGCGCGGACGAATCCCTTCACGGGACGACTCTAGAGCCGTAGCGTGGCCGAATCCTCGGTTACCAGGAGGTCCCCGGTGTCGATCGTCCCCAATTCCCCCGCCCTGGCCGAACTGCACCACGGCGCGCCCTGCTGGGTCGACCTCGCCACCACCGACCTCCAGGCCACCCTCGACTTCTACACCGGCCTGTTCGGCTGGCACTACTCCGACGTCGAGGGCCGCGCGGTCGCCGTCGTCGGCGGGCTGCCGGTGGCCGAACTGGTCGCCGCGGCCGAGCCGAGCGCGTGGACGCTGTACCTCAACACCCCGCACGCGCGGGCGACCGCGGAGAAGGCGCACGCGCTGGGCGGGTCGGTGCTCGGCGAACCGTCCGAGCTGGTCACCCTGCTGGCCGACCCGACCGGCGCGGTGGTGGGCTTCCGGCACGTGCCGCCGGACTGGATGTTCGGCACCAACGGGCACGGCGCGTACGCGTGGGCCGAGCTGAACACCCGCGACGGGTACGCGGCGGACGCGTTCTTCCACGAGCTGTGCGGGTTCGAAATCACCCAGATAGGTGATGGGCAGGCCGTCGACTACACGCTGTGGGACATCCAGGGGAGCACCGTGCTGGGCCGGCAGCGGATGGGCCGGGCGTTCGCGCCGGACACCCCGCCGCACTGGATGGTCTACTTCACCGCCGCGCCCGAGATCGGCACCGACTCGGTCGCGACCAGGGTGCTCGAACTGGGCGGACGGGTGACCGTGGAGCCGTACGACACGCCGCTCGGCCGCGTCACCGTGGTCGCGGACCACTCCGGCGCGGTGTTCTCCGTGATCGACCCGTCCCGCGTCACCCCGATGACCGAGGACGACTACTCGTCGCGCATCGACGACCTCGACGACTGAGCCGCCCTCGGCTTCTGTCGTACCCCCGGCGTACCGTCCCGCACGGATTCGAACACGTGTGCGAGGAGGTGCGTCATGCCCGTGCCCGGAACACCCGCCTGGGTGGAGGTCTCGGCGGAGGACCCGGCCGCGAGCCGGGAGTTCTACGGCAGGCTGCTCGGGTGGTCCTTCGAGGTGTCCCTCGACCCGCTCAACCACGGCTACACCGTCGCGCGGCGCGGCGGTGAGCTGGTCGCGGGCCTCTACGAGGCGTCCGAGGGCGTGCCGCCCGGCTGGCTGCTCTACCTGCACGCGCCGGACGTGGACGCCGTGCGGGACCGGGTCCCGGCCCTGGGCGGGCAGGTCGTCGCGGGCCCGGTGGACCTGCCCGGCGCCGGGCGCGCCCTGCTGGCGACCGACCCGACCGGCGCGGCGGTCGGCTTCTGGCAGCCCACCGCCGACCGGCCCCTGGCCACCGGTCGGACCGGCGCGCTGAACCGCGTCGAGCTGCTCACCCGGGACACGACGGCGGCCGCCCGGTTCTACGGCGGCGTGTTCGGCCCGGAGGTGTTCGGCCAGGAGGTGTTCGGCCAGGAGCAGCGGCAGCCCGGTCCACCGGGCCGGTCGTTCACCCACGACCGGGGGCAGCACCGCGCGGGCGAGCGGTCCCGGCCGGCGTTCGCCGGCGCCGTGCCGGCCCGGTGGCGGTCGACCCGCACGCCGCCGTCGCGCTGGGTGGTCCACTTCGCCGTCGACCCGGTGGCCGGCGTGGACGCGGCGACCGAGCTGGCGATCGACCTGGGCGGCGCGGTGGAGCTGCCCCCGTTCGACTCGCCGCACGGGCGCACCGCGGTCCTGCGCGACCCGTGCGGCGCGCGGTTCTCGCTGGTCGACCCCCACCAGCGGGTCCTGGAGGTGGGGCGCAGCGCCTAGGCGGGCACGAACAGGTGCAGCAGCAGCCAGGACACGACGGCCGAGGGCAGCAGCGAGTCCATCCGGTCCATCAACCCGCCGTGGCCGGGCAGCAGCGTGCCCATATCCTTGATGCCGAGGTCGCGCTTGATCAACGACTCCACCAGGTCGCCCGCCGTGGCCGTGACCACGATCGCGGCGCCGAACAGCACGCCCTGCCACCACTGGCCGTCCAGCAGCACGCCGACGGTGAGGGCGCCACCGACCATGCCCGCCACCATCGAGCCCGCGAAGCCCTCCCACGACTTCTTCGGGCTGATGGTGGGGGCCATGGGGTGCTTGCCGAGGAGGACGCCGGCCACGTAGCCGCCGGTGTCGGACAGCACGACGCCGATCAGGAACGCCAGGACGCGGAACACCCCGTCCTCCGGCACCACCAGCATCACCGCGAAGGAGGCGAACACCGCCACGTAGGCCACCGTGAACACCGACGCGGTCACGTCCCGCAGGTAGCCGTCCGCGCCGTCCCTGAGCCGCCACAGGAGGCAGACCAGCATCGTGACCACGAACGCGCCCAGCACCCCGGCGCGCCCCAGCGGCCAGGCCAGCCACAGCGCGGCCTGCCCGCCGACCAGCACGGGCACCAGGGCGACCCGGATGCCCGCCCCGCGCTTCAGCGCGCTCGCCAACTCGTACGTGGAGATCGCGACGGCGACGGCGACCACGCCGATGAACAGCTCCCGCACCGTCAGCAGCGCGACGAGGATCACCGCGCCCAGGCCGACCCCCACGGCGATGGCCGCGGGCAGGTCGCGCCCCGCGCGTGATGCGCTCTTCCCCGGCGCGCCCCGCTCACCGCCTGACACCTGTTGTGCTCCCATCACGGCCGCCGACCGGCCGAGCGAGGCGTGCGGCCGGGAACCCGACCGGACGCGGCCGACGCCGACTAGACTTCCAGCAGTTCGGCTTCCTTGTGCTTGACCAGCTCGTCCACCTGCGCCACGTACCGGTGGGTGACGTTCTCCAGTTCCTTCTCGGCGCGGGTGCCCTCGTCCTCGCCGACCTCGCCGTCCTTGACCAGGCGGTCCAGCTCCTCCTTGGCCTTGCGGCGGATGTTGCGGATCGAGACCCGGGCGTCCTCGCCCTTGCCCTTGGCCACCTTGACCATCTCGCGGCGGCGCTCCTCGGACAGCTGCGGGATCATCACGCGGATCACCGTGCCGTCGTTGCCGGGGTTGACGCCCAGGTCGGAGTCGCGGATGGCCTTCTCGACCGAGTGGAGCTGGCTCTGGTCGTAGGGCTTGATGACGGCCATGCGGGCCTCGGGGATCGCGACGCTGGCCAACTGGTTCAGCGGCGTGGGCGAACCGTAGTACTCGACGACGATGCGGGCGAACATCGAGGGAGTGGCGCGGCCGGTCCGCACCGAGGCCAGGTCCTCCTTGGCCACGGACACCGCTTTTTCCATCTTCTCCTCTGCGTCGAGGAGGGTCTCGTCGATCACGGCTGACTCCCTTGGGGTGTGCGCGGTTCGGCTCGAATCCCAGCAGGTCTAGAAGGACGGACGACCACCGGGGGTGCTCACCAACGTCCCGATCTTCTCACCACGCACGGCCCGGGCGATGTTCCCCTCGGTGAGCAGGTTGAAGACCATGATCGGCATGTTGTTGTCCATGCACAGGCTGAACGCGGTCGCGTCGGCCACGTTCAGGCCGCGTTCGAGCACCTCGCGGTGGGTGATGTTGTCGAACATCAGCGCGTCCGGGTCCACCCTGGGGTCGGCGGTGTAGATGCCGTCGACGGCCTTGGCCATCAGGACGATCTCGCAGCCGATCTCCAGCGCGCGCTGCGCGGCCGTCGTGTCGGTGGAGAAGTACGGCATGCCCGCGCCACCGCCGAAGATGACCACGCGGCCCTTCTCCAGGTGCCGGATGGCGCGGCGGGGGATGTAGGACTCGGCGATCTGCCCCATGGTGATGGCGGTCTGCACGCGGGTCTCGATGCCGTGCTCCCGCTCCAGGAAGTCCTGGAGGGCGAGGCAGTTCATGACGGTGCCGAGCATCCCCATGTAGTCGGCGCGGCTGCGGTCCATGCCGCGCTGCTGGAGCTCGGCGCCCCGGAAGAAGTTGCCACCGCCGATGACGACCGCGACCTGTGCCCCTGTTCGGACGACCGCGGCGATCTGGCGGGACACGGTCTGCACGACGTCGGGGTCGACGCCCACGCCGCCACCGCCGAACATCTCGCCGCCCAGCTTGAGCATCACCCGGCGGTAGCCGGTGGCCGGGTCCTCACCGCGGTCGTGGTCTACCTCTGCGCTCACAGGTCCTCCTCTGGACACGGCAAGGGCGGGGTCGCGACCTCTCGCGCAACCCCGCCCCCACGTGGATCAGGCTTGGCCGACCTCGAACCGGGCGAAGCGGGTCACGGTGACCCCGGCCTCGTCCAGCACGGCCTTGACCGTCTTCTTCGACTCCGTCACCGACGACTGCTCCAGGAGCACGACGTCCTTGAAGAAGCCGTTCACGCGACCCTCGACGATCTTGGACAGCGCCGCCTCCGGCTTGCCCTCCTCGCGCGCGGTCTCCTCGGCGATGCGGCGCTCGTTGGCGACCACGTCGGCGGGGACCTCGTCACGGGTGAGGAAGCGGGGGCGCATCGCGGCGATCTGCATCGCGGCGCCGCGGGCGGCCTCGTCGTTGTCGCCGGTGTACTCGACCACGACGCCCACGGCGGGCGGCAGGTCGGCGGCACGGCGGTGCAGGTAGGTGGTCACCTTGCCGTCGAAGACCGCGACCTTGGCCACCTCCAGCTTCTCCCCGATCTTGGCGGAGAACTCCTGGACGACCGCGTCGACGGACTGGCCGTCGAGGTCGGCGGCCTTGAGCGCGTCGACGTCGGCCGGGCGGCCGGTCTTGGCGACCTGGACGATGCGGGAGGCGAGCGCCTGGAAGTCCGCGTTCTTGGCGACGAAGTCGGTCTCGCAGCGCAGCTCGATCATCACGCCGTCCTCGGCCTGGACCAGGCCGTTGGAGGTCGTGCGCTCGGCGCGCTTGCCGACGTCCTTCGCGCCCTTGATGCGGAGGATCTCGACCGCCTTGTCGAAGTCGCCGTCGGACTCCTCCAGCGCCTTCTTGCAGTCCATCATGCCGGCGGCGGTGAGCTCGCGGAGGCGCTTCACGTCAGCGGCGGTGTAGTTCGCCATCGTGCTGAATCCGTTCCTTCTGCGGTTGACGCGCGGGTGGTTCTGTGCGCGCGCCGCGCCCCTCCGCTGGTGTGGAGGAGGAGCGCGGCGTGCGGCCGGCTCAGGACTGGACGGCCTCGGTGCCCTCGGCGACCTCGGCGGCGGGCGCCGGCTTGTCGGTCGTCGCGTCGGCGCCGACCAGCAGCTCCTGCTCCCACTCGGCCAGCGGCTCGTTGGCGCCCGGCTCGGGCTTGTCGGCGCCGTCGGCCACCTGGATGCGGGCGCCGGATCGGGACATCAGACCCGCGGCGGCGGCCTCGGCCACGACCTTGGTCAGCAGCGCGGCGGAGCGGATCGCGTCGTCGTTGCCCGGGATCGGGTAGTCGACCTCGTCCGGGTCGCAGTTGGTGTCGAGGATCGCCACGATCGGGATGTTGAGCTTGCGCGCCTCACCGACCGCGATGTGCTCCTTCTTGGTGTCCACGATCCACACGGCGCTGGGCACCTTGGACATGTCGCGGATACCGCCGAGCGTGCGCTCCAGCTTGTCCTTCTCGCGGTTCATCATCAGGATTTCCTTCTTGGTGAAACCCTGGAAACCGCCGGTCTGCTCCATCGACTCCAGCTCCTTGAGCCGCTGGAGGCGCTTGTGCACCGTGGAGAAGTTGGTGAGCATGCCGCCCAGCCAGCGCTGGTTCACGTAGGGCATGCCGACGCGGAGGGCCTCGTTGGCGATGGCCTCCTGCGCCTGCTTCTTGGTGCCGATGAACAGGATCGACCCACCGTGCGCGACCGTCTCGCGGACGAACTCGTAGGCGCGGTCGATGTAGCTCAGCGTCTGCTGGAGGTCGATGATGTAGATGCCGTTGCGCTCGGTGAAGATGTAGCGCTTCATCTTCGGGTTCCAGCGGCGGGTCTGGTGCCCGAAGTGCACGCCGCTGTCGAGCAGCTGCTTCATGGTGACGACGGCCATGGCCGGGTTCGCACCTCTTCGTTCGGGCGCGCCGGCGACCTGGGCCGGCGCGCGTTCCGGTTCATCGCGGCGGACCGGGGTGGACCGCCGCCCTGGTGCCCTTGCCGTCGCCCGGACCAGGGGGTCTTTCCCGACCCTCGGGACCGCCGGACGCCGTGACTCGACCACGGAAGCGGGTCGGATCTGCAGTGGCACGCGAAGTCGCCCTGCACGTACACGGGGCGCGGCACGAGTGTACGCCGTCGGGGGTCGGAACCACGAACCGGCCCCGACAGTTGTCCACAGGCAGTTGTCCACAGCCCCGGCAGTTGTCCACAGATCCCCGGACCCCCCTGGCACCCCCCACCCACCCCCGGCACCGTGGACCCATGACCCCACCACCCCGAACACCGCTGGTCCTGACCCTGACCGTGCTCTTCGTGCTCGTGCCGGCGCACCCGGACGCCCGCGCCCGAGCAACCCGCTTCGGCTGGCCGCTCGCACCGCCGCACGAGGTGGTGCGCGCGTTCGAGGCACCACCCGGCCCCTACGCCGCGGGGCACCGGGGCGTGGACCTGCGCGCCGCCCCCGGCACCGCGGTCCTGGCCGCCGCCGACGGCGTGGTGGTGCACGCGGGCCCGGTGGCCGACCGGCCGCTGGTGTCGTTGGCCCACGTGGGTGGGCTGCGCACCACCTACGAGCCGGTGGAGCCCTCGGTCGTGCGCGGTGCGCTGGTGCGCCGGGGCGAGCGGATCGGGACGCTGCGCGCGGGCCACCGGGACTGCCCGGCGGAAGCGTGCCTGCACTGGGGCGCGCTCAGGGTGGAACCACCCCGCCCCCGGGAACACCTGAACCCCTTGCGCCTGCTCACAAGCCCCCGCATCCGCCTGCTGCCGGCACTCCCGACCAACCCGGCGCCAGCCGCCCCAACGCCTGCCAACCCGACCCCAGCCGACCCGACCCAGCCGGCCTGATCCGAGCCAACCTGGCCCTAGCCGACCCAACCTCAGCCGACCTGGCCCTAGCCAACCGAACCCCAGCCAAGCCGCCGCAAGCCAACCCGATGCAAGCCGCCCCAACCTCAACCGGCCTGATCCGAGCCGGCCCGCCACCAGCCAATCAACCCCAGCCAACATGGCCCTATCCGACCTCGCCCCAGCCGACATGACCCCAGCTAATTCGCCGCCAGCCGACCCAATCCCGGCCAGCCTGGCCCCAGCCGACCCACCGCCAACCGACCTGACCCCAACCAACCTGACCCGAGTCGGCCCACCGCCAACCGACCTACCGAAACCCACGCCGGCTTGACCAGCGGCCAAGGAGGCAGCCCAAGAAGCTTGACCAGCGGCCAAGCAGGCAATGCGACTCGCTCGCCCCGTCCGACCCACTCACCGCGTGCTGCGTTCAGTCCGCTCGACCCGCCCCGCTCGACCCGCCCCGCTCGACCCGCCCCGCTCGACCCGCCCCGCTCGACCCACCCCGCTCGACCCACCCCGCTCGACCCACCCCGTCAGGCCCGCTCACGTCATCCGGCTCACGTCATCCGGCCCACCCACGTCATCCGGCCCACCGCATCCGATCGGGTCAGCTCTCCAGCTGCTCGTTGAGCTTGGTGCGGAGGCGCAGGACCGCCCGGGTGTGGAGTTGGCAGACGCGGGACTCGGTCACCCCGAGCACCTTGCCGATCTCGGCCAGGGTCAGGTTCTCGAAGTAGTACAGGGTGACCACGACGCGGTCGCGTTCGGCGAGCTGGGCGATGGCGTCGGCCAGTTGGCGGCGGCTGTCCTGGTCGACGAGCGTGGCGATCGGGTCCTCCGCGCCCTCGTCGGGCAGGGACTCGGCCAGTGACGAGCCCGCGCCGCCCGCGCTGCGGCCCGCCGCGATCAGCTCGTCGAGCGCCACCACGCTGGTCAGCTGGAGCTGGGCGTAGAGCTCGCGCAGCTCACCGAGGCCGATCTTCAGCTCGGCGGCCAGTTCGCGGTCGGTCGGGGTGCGCTGGAGGCGGGCGCCGAGGCGTTCGAGGGCGCGTTCCACGTCGCGGGCCCGGCTGCGGACCGAGCGCGGCACCCAGTCCTGCGACCGGAGGTCGTCGAGGATGGCGCCCCTGATGCGCTGCATCGCGTAGGTCTCGAACTTCAGGCCGCGCTCGGGCTCGAACTTCTCGATCGCGTCGACCAGGCCGAAGATGCCCGACTGGATCAGGTCGGCCACGTCCACGTGCGCGGGCAGGCCGGTGCCCACGCGGCCCGCGACGTACTTGACCAGCGGGGCGTAGTGGAGCACCAGGCGGTCGCGCAGTGCTTGCTCGCCGGACACGCCGTAGGTGTGCCAGAGCGCGATGATGCCGGCTTCCACGTCGTCGGCCGTGCGCGACTCCGAGGCCGGGTGTGCCGGTCTACCACCGGAGCTCACGGCGTGCCCGTTGTGCGACGGCTCGCCGTCGGCGTGGTGACCGTTCGCCCCGGCCGGGGTGCTCGCCTCCGACGAGGTCCCGACGTGCGCGGCGGAAGGAGAGGTCACGGTTGCGGTCCGCGAACCTCCCCCTGCGACGTCAGGAACGGGGGTGGGTTCGGTCATGGATCGCCTTCAGCCGTTCGACGGTGACGTGTGTGTAGAGCTGAGTTGTTGCGAGCGTAGCGTGACCAAGGAGCTCTTGGACGGTGCGCAGGTCCGCTCCCCCTTCCAACAGGTGCGTGGCTGCCGAGTGGCGCAAACCGTGGGGGCTGGTGTCGACCCCGCCGGGGATCGCGCCGACCACGTCGTGGACGATCTTCCTGGCGGCACGGGGGTCGAGCCGACCGCCGCGCGCACCGAGCAGCAGTGCCTTCTGTGAACGGTCGCTGACCAGCGCCGATCGGCCGCTTTCCACCCAGAGGCGTACTGCCCGTTCGGCCGGAACGCCGAACGGCACCACACGTTCGCGGCTGCCCTTGCCCAGAACCCGAATCACCCTTTGGGAGTAGTCCACGTCGTCGAGGTCGAGACCGCACAACTCGGCGACCCGAACACCTGTCGCGTACAGCAACTCCACCACGGCCCGGTCACGCAGCGCAACCGGATCGCCCTGTTCCGCGCCTACTTCGGCGGCTGCCATCGCAGCCCCGGCCTGTTCCGGCCGCAGCACCTGGGGCAGGGTCCGGTGCGGGCGGGGCGCGACCAGCCGCGAGCCCGGGTCCTCGGCGAGCAGACCGGTCCGGGCGGCCCACGCGGTGAACGCGCGGGCGGCGGCGGCGCGGCGGGCGAGCGTCGTGCGGCTCGTGCCGGCCGAGTGCTGCACCCCCAGCCAGGATCGCAGACCGGCGAGGTCGACCGCTTCGACGGCGACGTGCTCGGGTGCGCCGCCGGCCAGGTGGACCAGCAGGGCCACCACGTCACCCAGGTAAGCGCGAACCGTGTGAGGGGATAACGAGCGTTCCGACGCCAGGTGGCGTTCGTAGCGGTCCAGCGCCGCCCCGACGTCGCCGGGCAGCCCTCGACGCAGGCGTGCGAGGTCGACCCTGGGTGTCCGAGCTGGCGGCGGCGGGGACATAGACCCAGACGCTGCGCCCTCAAGCGCACTTGGTCAAGTATCGCCACGCCAAGTCGCCTCCTGGGAGCGCTTCCAACCTGACTCGGTCCGCTCGGCGAGACCGGCCAGTTCCAATTGGGGCAGCAGCGCCCGCACCCGCTTCAGCTCGACGCCGGACTCCACCGAAACCGCCTCGGGGCTGTACCCGAGCGAAAGCCCCAGGGCTTCGAAGACCCGCATCGCGTCGCCCTGCGGCGGACCGGTGCCGGTGTCCCGCGTGGCCTCGACCAGGTCGACGCCGAGCCGCCCGGTCGATTCGAGCACCTCCGCGACGCTGGTCACCGGCAGCGCCTCCCCCGACCGCAGCAGTTCGTGGCACCCCAGCGAGCTGGCGGAGGTGACCGGACCGGGCACCGCCATGAGCACCCGCCCGAGCGCCGAGGTGGACGCGGCCGTGTTCTTGGCCCCGCTGCGCCGCCCGGCCTCGACGACCACGGTCCCCTCCGACAGCGCGGCGATGAGGCGGTTCCGGGTCAGGAACCGGTGGCGGGCCGGGCTGTGGGTGGGCGGGTACTCGCTCACGACCAGACCCTGCGCGGCGATGTGGTCGATCAACACCCGGTGACCGGCCGGGTAGGCCGTGTCCACCCCGCAGGCCAGCACCGCGATGGTCGGGCCGTCGGCGGCGAGAGCACCCCGGTGCGCCGCACCGTCGATGCCGTAGGTTCTCTACCTCGTTCGGGACTGTTGGTCCAGCGGTGTGGTAGCGACAGTGACCAGCAAGTTCGACGTTGCCGAACGTCAACAGCGGCCTTGGATGCTTCAACGACGCCTGGCCAGCGGGGTGACTGTTGTTCCACGTTCAGCAGCCTGCTGCCGCAGTGCCTCGTTTTCCAGGGTGAGTTCGCTGATGGCGGTGGCGTAGAGGACCAGGAGCTGTTCCAAGCCCTGGCAGTGGTCCCGTAGCTCGTTGTGGTCTTTTCGCAGTTGCGCGTACCCGTCGACCGGGTCAGGCTCGGTCGTCACGTGCCTGGGCTCGGCGGCGAGCTTCTGGAAGTGGTCACGCAGATCGGTGTGCTTCTGGGCGACGACCCAGTACTTGACCTCGGCCTCGATCGCGAGTTGGACGATCGACAGTCGCCCGGTGGAATGAACGGGCGTGCCGGCCAGGAGTCGGTCGGCCGCGTCGAGCAGCGCACGCCGGTGAGGATCGGTTTCAGCGTGTGGCCATGCTGCGGTGGCCGGTCCCATGGGCGCTACCTTCCGGCCTGGTGGTGCCGGATGATCTTCTCGACCCGGTCGAGTTCGTGCCGGTCTCGTGCCGTTCGCAACGAAGGGGCGAGCGGATCGGAAACGATCTCCCTCAGCCTGTCGGCGCGGCCTTGGAGTGCGGCGATGTCCCCGTCGGTGAACGCCAGGTTCTGGCATTTCGGACGGCAATCGTCCTGGTCAGGAGTGCGCCGAGTGCTGTTGGCGGGGCCGGTGAGCTGGCAGAGGGCTTTGTTGGTGTCCAGGACGCAGGTCATCCCTCGTCCGGGGAAGATCTGAAGCAGCGGGTTGCCCAACAGGTCGTGCGCTTGCCTGGTACTGGTCAGTACACGGCCTGCGAACTTGGCGTGTGCGGCGTGGACACGATGCCGGAAGGTCTCGGCGGCCGGCCCGCTGACGTGCTCGCCCTCCACCAGGCGTTCTTCGTGGGCTTCGAGTTGTTCGAGCCGCAGCAGCCAGTCCTCGAAGGCGTAGTCGTCGAGGAACCCGGACTCGTAGGTGCCCGCGTATCCCAGAGTGATCTTCACGTGCAGGTGGCCGTACTGGATCGCCCCGGCGATCAACCCGCGGGGGCGCCGCACGATGTGCCAGGCGAGCGTGCGGCGGAACCGGCGCAGTGTGAGTCTTCCGCGTGGGTCGGCCGGGATGCGCTCGCTGTCGAGGCCGTGTTGGTCGCAGTAGTCGTTGCACCAGGTGATCAGCCACTCGATCGCGTTGGCGGCCGAGGTGTCGGTGCACCCCTTGATCTGTTGCCGGTCGGGTCGCCGGGGGCCTCTGTTCTGGCCGTGGGCTCGAAGCTGGGACGGGAACAGGATCGGGTGGCGGTGCAGCCGTTCCATGACCTCGACTGCCCTGGCCACGGCCTCGACGGTGGTCCAGGGGTCGGGGCGGGGTGTGCCTTCGGGTCGTTTCTCCCCGTTCTCGTCGACAGCTCCTTTCCACTGCTGGCCGGTGATCTGCCAGAGCTTGGTGGCCTGGTCGTAGGTCACGCACCCGCGTTCGAGGTTGAGCATTTCCCCGGGCCGCATCCCGGTCAGGTACAAGATCACCACGGAGGCGGCGGCTTGGAGAAGACGCGCCAACTTGGGTGCCTCGCGGTAGGAGATCGGCTCGGACCGCCACGGTCTGCCGTGTACTCGTGCGGTGATCGGCGTGTCCAGCCAGACGCCGGGTGCGATCGGGAGTCCCGAGTCCACGATGAGGTCGTAGGCCCGTCTGCCGGGGCGGAAGTTGTTGGCACAGTCGAAGATCCGGCTGACGTGGTCCCACGCCACCTGCCGCGATCCGTCGGGGAGTTCATGTCCGGGCAGCATCCCGCCCCGACTGCGAAGGGTCGCCAGCCAGTCCTCGACGGCCGGGCAGAGCCATCCCACGGTGCCGGGAGAGTCCCGTCGATCCGCATCGGGTCGGCGGTGGGAACCGTGGCCCCGCAGCATCAGGCGCTCGTACTCGGCGAAGGCCGCCGTGATGTCCTCGGCGAAGTCGAGGAACCGCAGCGACCACATCAGCAGCGGTTGCAGGGTGTCGGGGTGGATGCGCGCGGTGGCGTTCTCCCGGCTTGTCCGGCGGCTGCCGAGCAGGTCCGCAGGGTCGTCGCCGTCCCAGGGCGGCTCCGGCGGCAGACGCATCGAGTCGGGAAGCAGCGCGCGGTAGGACCACAGTCGTCGGACCTCGGTGAGGATGGACTGCTTGGTGTCGATGCTGTGCTCGGTGTCCCGGACGTCGTCGAGGAAGCGGTCGAGGTGGGCCTGGCCGACCTGGTCGAAGTCGTGCACGTTGCGGGCTTCCAGCCACGAGACGAAGACCGTGAGCTGGCGCAGGGCTGCGGGAAGGCTGACCGGTGCGAGCCGGCCGGTGTTCGCGCGGCGGAGCGGGTTGGGCGACGCATGGTTGATCAGGTGCCAGAAGTAGAGCTTGACGATGTTCCTGGAGGTCTCCGTCTGGGTGGCGAAGTTCAGGCTGACGGCCTTGGCGTGCACCTCGAACACCGCCGGCGTGAGGTTCCAGACGTCATCGGCGAAGACCGACAGGCCCTGTGTTGTCGTGCCGGGCACGAGGGCCCGGTGCAGCAGGACCGGCGTGGTGTCGGTTGGTTGGACACACTCGCAGTCCGCGGCGCGCAGGGCCGTTGTCATGACAGGTCCAGTTCTCGGTTGAGGAAGCGCTCGACGATCTCGTTCTGGTCGGCGGTGATGCTCTTGCGGGCGTCGGTCACGGCCGCCGGACCTGCGCTGTCGAGCAGATCGGCCAGTTGCGTGTGCGGCAGGGCGAAGCGTTCCGCCCAGCGCAGTGGCGCCATGGAGTCCTGTTTCGCCTGGACTGCGTCGTGCACCGCGACCTGGACCGGAAGGTGATGGGGCAGCGCTCGGGCGCAGGGGCAGGACAGGCACAGCATGAACGAGGCCCGGCACGGAGTGCCGGGTGGCGAGTGCGGGCTGTTGGTGTTGTCACTGCACGCGGCCACCACCGTGTCCAGGTCGCCGTCCAGCATTCGCTTCAGCGTCGCCGCGTCCAGCCCGTACCGTTCGGCGATCTCGGCGGGGTCGACACGAGCCTGCTCGACCTCGGCCGTGCTCAACATGGGCAGGGCCGATCGGGTCTGTGCCTTCTTGACTTCCTTCTCCAGGACGTCCGCGACGACCTGTTGGTATTCGGTCAGATTGCCGCGCTCACGCAACAGGTAGTTGTTTGCCAAGGTCTTCGTTGAATGAGCGACCGGTTTCTGGTTCAGCTCTAGGAAGCTGTGCCGCAGCAGGTTCAGTGTCACTGTAAGCTGTGTCGACTCGTCCTCCGTGCCCGGCTTTTCCTGCATTCGGGTTTTCCTGCGCCGGTCCGACGGCAGGTCGTGATTCTGTGCCCAGTCCTTGATGTGCCCACTGGAGACCTTTGTGCGCGGGCCGGGGGCAGCACCCCTGCCGCTTCGTAGGGCCCACCACGCGAAGAGGTTCGGGCTGTTCAGAAGGTCTCGGGCGGGGCCGGCGAGGTCGTGCAGGAGCATGTAGACGCCGAAGGCCGAGTGCAGGTCATCACCGTTCTCGGAGGACGGCTCCCGATCCGCCGGGACACCCGCCCAGTCGGGCAGTTCGGTCAGCGCGACGTCCATGTGGCGACGGGACTGACGGCGGGGCTTGTCCAGCTCGACGATCGCCGAGGCGATCTCGCCCGAGTACCCGTCGGGGCGATGGTGCGCCGCCGGTGCCTTGGTGATCGTGCTCGGGTTCTCGCCCGTCAGTCCGGTCAGCAGGACCGCGAACGCCGCGATGTCACGGGCTCCCAGGTGCAGGCGGGTGACGTGCTCGCCGACCGTGCCCAGTTTCTCCACCCACGCCTGCTGGTGGCCGCCGTTGGCGTAGCGCGGAATGTCGGCGTGGCGGTCCATGTGGTCGAGCAGGCGCCCCAGGCGCCATTCGTGCCGGTCGTGTTCGGGACCGAGTTCACCGGATCGCCACCGGGCCAGCAGCTCGCGATTGGCTCGGATGCGGCCGGCTGCTCGACGGACGTCGAATCGGGCGGCCGTCAAGATCCGCCGGAACTCGTCACGGCTATAGCTGATCATGGGCTCACTCTTGGCCCGTCGATGCGACCGAGTCATCGCCGCAGCGAATTCCGGTGAAATTCCCGGCACCTTGCGCAGCGAGAGCTTGAGGGTTCCCAACTCCTTCAACGCGGTGGCGATGCGCGAGCGCTGCTCCACCCACCCCCGGACATGCGTTTCTGCAAGCTCTCTCGCTGACTGCGGTGGACGCAGGAGTCCGTCGAGGTATTCCGCGAAACTCGTCAGAACCGACCAGGTGTGCCGTGCGGACCCGATCGACCGGAGCGGCGACGAAGGCCCGGTCCGGTAGGCGAACGCCGCCGCGAACGCCTCCTGAAGCTCCCGGTGCACGCGCAACGTGGTGAAGTCGAAGTCCTTGGAATCGCTGTTGCCGTCCTCGGACACGAACCGCACCACCAGCCTGTCTTCCTCCACGACGAGACGCTGCCGTGGCCGGAACCCCGCCGGCGGCAACGACGCGCGCCTGCCGCGACCTCCACTCACCGGGCGTCCCCCACCGGGTCGGTGCGGACCCTCGGATGCCGGGCCAGGAAGCCCGCCAGGAACTCCGGCAGGTTCGCGTCGGCCGCGTGGCGCAGCAGCAGCTCGACGTCCAGCGACCGGAACGGTTCCAGGTAGTGCTCCCGGGTCGTCTGCGGGTTCCGGTGTCCGACCATCGTGGCGACCAGGTCCCAGGTGTCGCCGAACTGCTCGCGGAAGTCCTTGCGCTCGGTTTCGCCCAGGTGCTCCAGCTTGGCCTCGTAGACCAGCTTGCCGATCGAGTACCAGCGCAGACAGAACGAGTGCCGCAGGTGGTGCGGCGTGGCCCGCAGGCCCGGAAAGCCCAAGCCGGCGATGCGGGCGTTGGCGTTGCCGAAGGTGTGTTCCCAACCATGCGGGACACGGGGCAGCCCGTCCTCGTTCAACCACACCGCCATCGGCTCCAGGCCCTGCGGGGTCCGGCAGAACAGGCGGCGCCGCATGACCGGGCCGATGGCGTCGATCGCCGGCGTCGTCTGACGGCCGTCCGGCTCCATGACCACCAAGCGGTCTCCGTCGACGCCCAGCACGAGCCGCACGCGCCGGAGGCGTTCGTAGCGACCCGCGTGCTGCGCGCGGCGCACCACTCGTGCGCGAGCCCCTTCCACGTACGACAGCACCTCCGTCGAGGTGCGCCGGGACATCCAGTACTTGTGCCCGTAGCCGCCCTTCGCGCAGGCGTTCGCCAGCCACCGGGTGGCATAGCCCCGACCGGGATCGTCTTCCGGGAGTTCGCAGATCAGGACGCTGGCCCACTCGGTCAGCCGAAGGCCGGTGCCGTACAGGCCCTCGGCGAACGCGGCGTCACGCTGCTCGTTGCGGCCCCGGAATCCCGGATCGGGACGGCCGTCGACATCCAGTCCGCGTAGACCAAGATCGCGCCAGCGCCGATAGCCAGCCGGGTCCAGCCACTTGATGTCCTTCTGCCGGGGCCCGCTCGGCATGAGGTCGTGGTCGTCGATCAGCGCGACCGGGTCGATGATTCCGAACTTGGGTGCCGCCCACCTGTAGAAACTACGCAGCGCGACCAGGTCCCCGCGGAAGGTCGAGGAGTCCACCCGATTCAGGTTGGACTCTTCGGTGATGCGCCACTCCTTGAAGTACTGGGCGTCCTCCTCCGTCGCGGCGTCCCACTGCTGCTCCAGCACAGCAAGGAAGTTCAGCCACAACCCAAGCGAGTACGAGTACTTCCTCCAGGTCAGAGGCGACTTGCCGAGCATCTTCCGGGAGGAGAAGAACGCGTTCACCCGCACATCCGGCCGACCCGACGGCGAGATCAAGAACGGCTGCCCGTGCTTGCGTCCCCGCGCCTCCAGATCCCGCGCGGCCGTCACAGCCACATCAGTGGCCCCGACCACGGTGTCGAACCTGCGGTTGAGGTCGTAGTGGAACACCACCCACCGGCCAGGCTTCAAGCCCTCTCTCATGATCAAGAACCTAGAGGTGGCGTTTCATCAACAACAGTTGACTGGATAGAGACCCTATGCGGCGCCCGAGACCACGGTGACCCCGGCTCCCGCGAGGCCGAAGCCGAACTCGCCGG
Organism: Saccharothrix lopnurensis; assembly: GCF_042658445.1. Lineage (NCBI taxonomy): Bacteria > Bacillati > Actinomycetota > Actinomycetes > Pseudonocardiales > Pseudonocardiaceae > Saccharothrix > Saccharothrix lopnurensis. Next base: position 254,871 of record NZ_JBHSQO010000003.1, read on the forward strand.
CGACGTGCCGCCCGTAGTCGGAGGCCGCCCGACTCCCCACCACCGCGACGGCCCGCCGGGTCAACGCGGCGAGGTCGTGACTGCCGCGCACCCAGAGGGCGAGGGGTTCGAGACCGCAGCGCAGCCCGTTGGCGGCGGCGATGGCCAGGGCGTTGAACGGCCATTTCGGCCACTCCTCGTCCTCGGGGATCAGCAACCGACCCCCGGCCTCGGTGACGAGGTCGAGGTCGAACGCGGCCCGGTCCTCGGCGCGGCGGGCGGAGGTCTGGACGTCGACGGCGGAGGGCACCTCACCGACCCGGACCCTGGCGGCGGCCTCGACGGGACCGACCTCGGCGACGAAGGCGGTGAGGGCGAGCGCCGGCGGTTCGGCCACCCGGGAGAGGTAGGCGCGGGCCAGCCGGAGCTCATCGCTGTTCATCGCCGGCCCCTGCGGATGGAGCCCTTGAAAACCCGGCGAGGACTGGGGGGAGAGCAAGGCGCGGCGGTGCGGATGGCAGGGGTGGGGCAAGAGCAGGGACGGCGGTGGTGGACGGAGTGAGAGGGGCGAGGCGGGCGGTGACGGGAGCGGCGGCAACAGCGGTAGTGGCCCGAGTGGTGGTGGGGCCGGTGGAGGCGGGGCCGGTGTCGGTGGGGCCGGCGGCGGCGGTGGAGGCGGAGCAGGCGGGGGCAGGACTGGTGGAGGCAGGGTTGGCGGGAGCAGGGACAACCCGGGCAGTGGCCAGGGTGGTGGCAGGGCTGGGGGTGGTGGCAGGGCTGAGGATGGGGGCAGGGCTGGGGGTGGTGGGTTGCCTGGAGGTTCGGTGGGTGGTCATGACTTCCTCCGCTCGCGGAACTCCAGGGCGGCTGCCACGTGGTCCGCGGTGGGGTGGCTCTCCTCCGACAGGTCGGCCAGGGTCCAGGCCACGCGGAGGCAGCGGTCGGCGCCCCGGCCCGTCAGGCTGCCCCTGGACAGGGCCCGGTCGAGGATGGATGTCGTGGGGCGGGGCAGGGCGAACTCCCTGCGCAGGGCCGGGCCCGGGACCTCGGCGTTGGTGAGCCAGCCGTGGTCGGCCCAGCGTTCCGCCGCCCTGGTCCTTGCCTTGTGGACCCTCGCGCGGACCGCCGCCGTGGGTTCCGGTGGCACGTCCACGGCACCCATCGCGGTCAGGGGGCGCATCGGCACCCGCAGGTCGACCCGGTCCAGGAGCGGGCCGGAGAGCCTGGCCCGGTAGCGGCGGCGGGCTGCCGGCGGGCAGACGCAGTCGATCTCCTTCGGTGGCGCGCACGGGCAGGGGTTGGTGGCCATCACCAGCTGGAAGCGCGCCGGGTAGCGGGCTATGCCGTCGCGCCTGGCCAGGCGCACCTCGCCCTCCTCCAGGACCGTGCGCAGCGCCTCCAGCTTCGCGGCGCCGAACTCGCACGCCTCGTCCAGGAACAGCACACCCCGGTGGGCCCGGCTCACCGCTCCCGGTTTGGCCAGGCCCGCCCCGCCGCCGACCAGGGCCGCCGGGGAGGTGGAGTGGTGCAGGGAGATGAACGGCGGGGTGGAGACCAGCGGGGCCTCCGGGGTGAGCAGGCCGGCGATCGAGTGGACCGCGGTCACGCCCAGGGCCTCCTCCGGGGACAGCGGCGGGAGCAGGCCGGCCAGCCGCTGGGCCAGCATGGTCTTGCCGGTGCCCGGCGGGCCGGTGAGCAGGACGTGGTGACCGCCCGCCGCCGCCACTTCGAGGGCCCACCTCGCCTCCGGTTGCCCGATGACGTCGGCCAGGTCCGGGCCCGGCGGTGGCTCGATCGCCTCGGGCACGCCCGCCACCGGCAGGGAACCCTGGTTCGCGAGCCAGGCCAGCACCTCGGTGAGGGTCTCCGCCCCGTGCACGGCCAGGCCGGACACCAGGCCCGCCTCCGGCAGGCACGGGGTGGGGACGACGACGCGGGTGAGGTTCGCCCGGCGGGCGGCCAGCAGGGCGGGGAGCACTCCCCTGATGGCTCGGACGCGGCCGTCCAGGGCCAGTTCGCCCAGCAGCGCCGTGCCGGCCAGGGCCTCGCCCGGGATGACCCTCGCCGCCGCCAGCACCACGCAGGCGATGGCCAGGTCGTAGCCCGAGCCGTTCTTCGGCAGGGTGGCCGGGGACAGGCCCAGGGTCACGCGCTGGCTCGGCCAGGCGTGGCCGCTGTTGCGCACGGCCGCCTTGACTCGGTCCTTCGACTCGTGCAGGGCGGCGTCCGGCAGGCCCAGCAGCTGGGTGTTCACCACGCCCACACCCACGTCGGCCTCGATCTCGACGGGGACGCCGTCCACACCGAACAGGGCGACCGACCACGCTCGCGCGAGCGCCATCACACACCCCGCACGTGGCGCAGGTGGACCCGCCCGGTGGGCGGCCACTCGATGGCGACCACGTCGTAGCGGACCTCCACGCGGCCGATCCGCTGCACGGCCAGCCAGCGCAGGGCCGCCCGGCGGACGCGGGCCAGCTTGGTCTCCCCCACCGCCTCCAGCGGCGTGCCCCGGGATGTGCCGGAGCGGCACTTGACCTCGACCACCACCAGGCGGTCGCCGTCGGTGGCGATGATGTCCAGTTCGCCCTCGGGGCAGCGCCAGTTGCGCGCCAGGACGGACAGGCCCTGACCCTCCAGGTAGCGGCAGGCCGCTTCCTCACCCCGTTTGCCCAGCTCCGTCGCGGTGCTCATGGTTCCTCCCCGGTTGTCGGTCGTGGGATCGACCTTGCCGGGGTGGGTGGGGGTGGGCCATGGGGGATTCGTGAACTGTGGACAACTCGCGGTGGGGGTGATGGATAAACCGGAATTGTCGGGGTGGTGGGGTAATGGGGCGCAACGCCGGGAACGGGGCGGGGACTGGACGGGGACTGGGTGGAGTGGCGGGAACGCGCCGGAGCGGCGGAGAGCGGGCAGGGGGCAGGGGGCGCGAACGGCCGGGGGGCGAACCGGCCCGGGACGCGAACGGGCCGGGGCAACGGGAACGGGCCAGAGCAGCAGGCCAGAGCAGCAGGCGGGGGGGTGGCAGGCCGGGATGGCAGGCGAGGGGTGGCAGGCGGGAGGTGGGGTGGCACTGACTGGCCGAGGTGGCGGAATGCGGTGAAGTGGTGGAGATGCGACGGACTGGCACAAAAGCGGCAGAACCGGCCTGGGCGAACCGGCCGGACCACCGCGAGCACTCCTCAACGCCGCGCAGGGGCCCACCGAACGGCGGACCCCTGCGACGTGACCGGTGTCAGGAGTTGAACGGACCGTCCTCGGGCAAGCGGAGGTCGGGCTTGTCCAGCTCCTCGACGTTGACGTCCTTGAAGGTGATGACCCGGACGTTCTTCACGAACCGGGCCGGGCGGTACATGTCCCAGACCCAGGCGTCGGACATCCGCACCTCGAAGTAGACCTCGCCGTCCGCGTTGCGGACCTGCACGTCCACCGAGTTGGCCAGGTAGAACCGCCGCTCGGTCTCCACGACGAACGAGAACTGGCTGACGATGTCGCGGTACTCCTTGTACAGCGACAGCTCCATCTCGGTCTCGTACTTCTCGAGATCCTCTGCACTCATTACGCCTCCGCGCGGGTGTTCATCTGATCCGCGCCCCTCCTCGTCGCGAGCCTGCCACCGCCGGACCGCGGGGGTGCTCCATTCTGGACCACACCGGCGGTCGCGGCGCCGCGCGCCACCGGGTGCGGCGGCTCCAGCCCGTGCTTGCGAGCCGCAGCCGCCACATTCGCATACGACCAGCGGTGTTGCGCACTCGGCCCGTGCTCCAGCAGCGCCGCCGTGTGGTCGGCGGTGCTGTAGCCCTTGTGCACGTCGAACCCGTAGACCGGCAATTCCCCGTGCAGCTCCGTCATGATCCGGTCGCGCGTCACCTTGGCCAGCACCGACGCGGCGGCCACGCACGCGGCCACCCGGTCGCCCTTGACCACCGGCACGTTCGGCGCGGTGAGCCCCGGCACGGGGAAGCCGTCGGTCAGCACGTACCCGGGATGTGCACCCAATCGGGCGACAGCCCGGCGCATCCCCTCGATGTTCGCCACGTGCACGCCGATGAGGTCGACCTCGGCGGCGGGGACCACGATCACCGAGTAGTCCAGCGCCCGGTCCAGCAGCAGGTCGTACATCCGGTCGCGGGCGGGCGCGGTGAGGAGCTTGGAGTCGGTCAGGCCCTCGAACCTCGCCGCGTCACCGGTCCTGAGCACGCACGACGCCACGACCAGGGGACCCGCGCAGGCACCGCGGCCGGCCTCGTCCACGCCCGCGACGGGACCGAGGCCGCGCCGGTCCAGCGCGGCCTGGAAGGCCCACATGCCCGCGGCCTGCCGAACCTGCGCGCGGGGCGGCTTGCGGATCACCCCCCGACCCTATCCCAGCCCGGAGCGCCTCAGCCGCGCCCTCACCCGCCTGCCGACCAGCAGGACGGGCCACGCGGCCGCCAGGCCCGCACCGGCCGGCAGGGCGTCCTGCCACGCGGGCGCGCCGAGCACGACCGCCTGCGGGTCGTGGTCGCCCACGCCCTGCCAGCGCGACGGCGGCAGCACGACCACCCGCGCCTTGCCCACCACGTTGTCCACCGGCACCAGCCCGGCCTCGCCGCCACCACCCTGGCACCGCGAGTCGCACGAGTCGTTGCGGTTGTCACCCAGCACGAACAGGAACCCCTCGGGCACCCTGACCTCGGCGAACGACTCCTGCGCGGTGCTGCGGCCGGGCGCCCGGTACACGTACGGCTCGTCCAGCGGCCGGCCGTCCACCAGCACGCGGTTCTGGTCGTCGCAGCACTTCACGGTCTGCCCGCCGACCGCGACGACCCGCTTGACGAAGTCCTCCTCGTTCGCCGTGGGGAACCCCAGCAGCGAACCCGCGAACCGGACCGCCCTGGACACCGGGTCGGTGGGCTCGGGGGCGGTGAACTCCTGGTTGATCCAGCTGTCCGGCCCGTGGAAGACCACCACGTCACCCGGCTCGGGCTCGGTGAAGTCGTAGGTGAGCTTGTCGACCAGCACGCGGTCGCCGAAGCACTCGCCCGTGCAGCCGTGCAGCGTCTGCTCCATCGACTCCGACGGGATCATGTAGACCTTCGCCAGGAACGCCTGGATCAGCACCGCCAGCAGGACCGCCACACCGACGAGGATGGGCAGCTCCTTCCAGAAGGAGCCCTTCTTCGCGGCCTTGCGGCGGGTGCTCGCGCGCCAGCGCTCGACCTTCTCCTCGTGCTCGGGGTCCTCCCCGTCGGAGGGACCCCGGCCCGGTGCGACGTCTACCACCCGCCCAGCGTACCGATCAGGGCTGTGTGGCCCTGGTCAACCGCCTGCGCACCTTCCGGGTGAAGAACAGGAGCGGCCACGCCGCGGCCAGCCCCGCGCCCGCCGGGACGGCGCTCTGCCACGCGGGCGCGCCGATCGCCGCGGCCTGCGCGTTGTGGTCGCCGATGCCCTGCCAGCGCGACGGCGGCAGCACGATCACGCGCGCCTTGCCGATCACGTTGTCCTCGGGCACGGTGCCCGCCAGGCCGCCACCGCCCTGCTTGCGGGAGTCGGTGGAGTTGGTGCGGTTGTCACCCATCACCCAGAGCTGGCCCTCGGGCACCTCGACCGGCGCGAACGGCTCGTGGTTCTCGGGCGAGGTGCCGGGCTGCCAGTAGACGTACGGCTCGTCCAGCGGCTTGCCGTCGACCTTGACCCGGTGCTGGTCGTCGCAGCACTCCACGGTCTGCCCGCCGACGGCGATGACCCGCTTGACGAAGTCGCGCTCGTTCGGCGGCGCCAGGCCGACCAGGGACGCCACCGAGTGCAGCCCCCGGACCACCGGGTTGGCCGACTCCTCGGTGGTGAAGTCGTTCTGGCCCCACGACTCGGGGCCGCGGAACACCACGACCTCGCCCGGCTCGATGTCGGTGAAGTCGTAGACCAGCTTGTCCACCAGCACCCGGTCGTTGTTGCAGCCGGGACAGCCGTGGAGGGTCTCCTCCATCGACTGCGACGGGATCACGTACACCCGCGCCAGGAAGGTCTGGATCAGGACGGTGAGCACGAGGGCCGTCGCGCCGAGCACGAGGAGCTCGCGCCACAGCGGCGGCTTCTTCTTGCCCTCCGCGGGCTTGCTTCCCGCAGCCGCGTCCGGAGTGGACTCGGCTGCGGGATCCTGACCGTCTTCGTCAGTGGAGCGGTGCACGGGATCTGCCACGTGGGCAGGCTACTGGTTCCGCGTGAACCTGCCGTCAGGAGGCCGGCTTGGGGTCGCGCTTCTCGCGGATCTTGGCCGCCTTGCCGCGCAGCTCGCGCAGGTAGTACAGCTTCGCCCGGCGGACGTCGCCGCGGGTGGCGACCTCGACCTCGGCGATGTTCGGGGAGTGCACCGGGAAGGTGCGCTCGACGCCGACGCCGAAGGAGACCTTGCGGACGGTGAAGGTCTCGCGGATGCCACCGCCCTGGCGGCGGATCACGACGCCCTGGAACACCTGGACCCGCTCGCGGGAGCCCTCGATGACGCGGACGTGGACCTTCAGCGTGTCGCCCGGCCGGAAGTCCGGGATGTCGGAGCGCAGCGACTGGGCGTCAAGAGCGTCCAGGGTGTTCATCGGTGGTCCGTCCTCGTCCTCACGTGTATTGCGTACTCCCCCGGGGCGCGGTCCAGCCAACGTTTTCACACGCGCGGGGGCGGGCTCGGCGCACGCCGGATGAGTGAACCGGGTGCAGCAACCTGTCCAGTGTGCCAGACGCGGCCGGTCAGGACGAAATCGCCCCTGACCTGAGCTCGTCGAGCAGCTTGCGGTCGTGCTTGTCCAGGGCTTCGTCGGGCAGCGCGTCGACCAGCTCGGGGCGGCGCTCCCAGGTGCGGCGCAGCGCCTGGTCGCGGCGCCAGCGGTCGATCAGCCGGTGGTTGCCCGAGCGCAGCACCTCCGGCACGGCCAGCTCGCGCCAGACCTCCGGGCGGGTGTAGCTGGGGCCCTCCAGCAGGCCGTCGGAGAACGAGTCCTCGGCGGCGGAGCGCGGGTTGCCCAGCACGCCGGGCAGCAGCCGGGCCACGGCCTCGACCACGACCAGCACCGCCACCTCGCCGCCGACCAGCACGTAGTCGCCGATGGAGACCTCGTCCACGCGCATCCGGCGGGACGCGTCGTCGACCACCCGCTGGTCGATGCCCTCGTACCGCCCGCAGGCGAACACCAGGTGCTCCTCGTCGGCCAGCTCGCGGGCCATCTCCTGGGTGAAGGGCCGCCCGGCCGGCGTGGGCACGACCAGGCGGGTCCGCTCGGTGCAGACGGCGTCCAGCGCCGCGCCCCACACCTGCGGCTTCATCACCATGCCGGGACCACCGCCGTACGGGCTGTCGTCCACGGCCTTGTGCACGTCGTGCGTCCAGTCGCGCAGGTCGTGCACACCGACCGAGATCAGGCCCCGGTCGACCGCCTTGCCGAGCAGCGCGGCCCGCAGCGGGTCGAGGTACTCGGGGAAGATCGTGACGACGTCAACGCGCATCGAGCAGGCCCTCGGGGGGGTCGAGCACCACCCGGCCGCCCGCGACGTCGACCGCGGGGACGATCTCCCGGACGAACGGGACCAGGGTCTCGTCGCCGGTCTCGCGCACGATCACCAGCAGCTCGCCCCCCGGCCCGTGCACGATCTCGCGGACGGTGCCGACGCGCGTGCCGTCGGCCAGCTCGGCGACCAGGCCCTCCAGCTCGTGGTCGTAGAACTCGTCCGGGTCGCCGGTGGGCGGCAGGTCCTCCGTCCCGGCCAGCAGCAGCGTGCCGCGCAACGTCTCGGCGACGTCGCGGGTCAGGACCTCCGCGAAACGCACCAGCAGCCGCCCGGAGTGGTTCCGGGCGGCTGCGACGGTGAGGTTGCGGGACGTCCCGTCACGCAGTTTGGCGGCCAGCACCGAGCCCGGCGCGAACCGGGTCTCGGGCAGGTCGGTGCGCAGGTCGACGGCCAGTTCGCCGCCGATGCCGTGCGCCTTGGCCACGCGGCCGACGACGACGTCCACCAGCGCGCTCAGCGATCGGTGTCGACCACGTCGACCCGCACGCCGCGACCGCCGATACCGGCCATCACGGTGCGCAGCGCGGTCGCGGTGCGGCCGGACCGGCCGATCACCTTGCCGAGGTCGTCCGGGTGGACGTGGACCTCCAGCGTGCGCCCGCGCCGGGTCGTGACCAGGTTGACCCGGACGTCGTCCGGGTGGTCGACGATGCCCCGAACGAGGTGTTCGAGGGCGTCAGCCAACAAGCTCACGCCTCGTCCTTGGCGGCTTCGGCGGCGGGCTCGGCGTCCGCCTTCTTGGCGTCGTCCCGCTTGGCGGACTTCTTCTTGGGCGTGGTGGCCTCGGTCGTCGGCGCGTCACCGGCGGCGGCCAGCGCCGCGGCGAACAGGTCCGCCTTGTTCGGCTTCGGCTCCTTGACCTTCAGCGTGCCCTCGGCGCCCGGCAGGCCCTTGAACTTCTGCCAGTCACCGGTGATCTCCAGCAGGCGCTGCACCGGCTCGGTCGGCAGCGCGCCGACGCCCAGCCAGTACTGCGCCCGGTCGGTGTTGACCTCGATCAGCGAGGGCTCGTCCTTCGGGTGGTACTTGCCGATCGTCTCGATGGCCTTGCCGCTGCGGCGGGTGCGGGCGTCGGCGACGACGATGCGGTAGTACGGCTGACGGATCTTGCCAAGCCGCTGAAGCTTGATCTTGACGGCCACGGGTGTGGGTGCTCCTCGTGCTCTGATGTGCGTCAGGTTGGGCAGTCCTCACCCGAGTGGGGCACGGGTGGTGAAAGCCCAGGTGTCTGGGGCGCCACGGCACGGTGAGAGGGACCGACCTCGGCGAACAACCGTCAATTGTGCCAGACGCCCCTAGCCGGCGGCGAACCGGCCCACCGGTGTGCCGCGCGACTCCAGTTCGGCGCGGATCCGCCGGGCGTGCTCGACCGCCCCGGGCGTGTCGCCGTGGACGCAGACGGACTCGACCTCGGCCCGCACGACGGTGCCGTCGACGGCCACCAGCTCGCCGTGCTCGGCCAGCCTGAGCACCTGCGCCAGGACGGCGTCCGTGCCGCTCAGGACGGCGCCGGGCGACCGGCGGGGCACGAGCGCGCCCTCGGGGGTGTAGGCCCGGTCCGCGAACGCCTCGCGCACGGGGCGCAGGCCGGCCCGCTCGGCGTGGTGCAGCAGCCGGGAGCCGGGCAGGCCCAGGACCGGCAGGTTCCCGAACGCCCGCACGCCGTCCACCACGGCCCGCGCCTGCTCCTCGTGGCGCACGGTGGCGTTGTAGAGCGCGCCGTGCGGCTTGACGTAGGACACCCGGGTGCCCGCCGCGCGGGCGCACGCGTCGAGCGCGCCCACCTGGTACAGCACCTCGTCGGCCAGCTCGGCCGGGTCGACGTCGATGAAGCGGCGGCCGAAGCCGGCCAGGTCGCGGTAGGACACCTGGGCGCCGACGGCCACGCCGCGCGCGGCGGCCGACCGGCACACCCGCCGCATGGTCGACGGGTCGCCCGCGTGGAAGCCGCAGGCCACGTTCGCGCTGGTGACGACGTCCAGCAGGGCGTCGTCGTCGCCCAGGCGCCAGATGCCGAAGCCCTCGCCCAGGTCGCTGTTCAGGTCGATCACGCGGGCATCACCCCGACGGAGACGAGCAGGAGGGTCAGGCCGGGCAGGAAGTTGTTGATCACGTGCGCGACCACGCTGGCGGTCAGCCTGCGGGTGATCAGCCTGGCGATGCCGATCGGGATCGCGATGACGATCAGCAGCGAGGTGCGCAGGGGCTCCAGGTGGCTGGCGGCGAAGATCAGGGTGGTCAGCGTGAACGCCGCCCAGCGGCTCCAGCGCTGCCGCTCGATCGCGCCCCAGAGCAGGCCGCGGTAGATGATCTCCTCGCAGACCGGGCCCAGGAAGCAGACGTAGCAGAACATCACCACGGCGGCCGCCACCGGCAGGCCCGCGCCGTCCACCAGCTCGCCGATGGCCGAGGTCGCGTTGTCGTCGCCCACCAGCCGCGACCAGACCACCGCGGCGACGTAGGTCATGACCAGGCCGAGCGCGCCCAGCTTCAGGCCGATCTTGACGTCGTCGCGGTTCCAGTCCAGGCGCAGGTCCTGCCACGGGCCGTTGCCGCGCACGTAGGTGACGACCACCGCCGCGGTCGCCGCGAGGACGGTGGGCACCATCGAGCCGACCAGGATGAACGTCACCGACGAGCCGAGGTCCGTGCCCGAGGTGCGGGCCAGCGCCGTGATGAACACGGCGCTGAGGATGAAGATCGCCTCGACCAGCAGGAAGGCGCCGAAGCCCCAGCGCTGGCCGGCGCGCTCCGGCGCCGGTTCCCGCCCGACCGCGCGGACGCTCGCGATCAGTCCCGTCGGGGGTTCGTCCGGTGGTTCCACAGCCATCCACCCTAGTCAGCCGGTGTACAGGTACACGGCGGGCAGCAGGTTGTTCGTCGCGTGGGCCACCACGCTGGACGCTGCCCGTCCGGTGATCATCCGGGCCGCGCCGATGGCGAGCCCCTGGGCGAAGAGGCCGAGCATCCGCCAGCTCTCCTCGTGGAGGAAGGCGAAGACCAGGGCGGTGAGGGCCAGGACCACGCCCTTCGGGATGCGGTGGTGCGCCAGGGCGTGCCACAGCGCGCCCCGGGTGAGCAGCTCCTCGGTCAGCGGCGCGCCGAGGAGGACGAACAGGGCGGCGGCGGCCAGCCAGACCGTGCGCCCGCCCGAGAGCGCCCCGATCCGCTCCACCGCGGTGGTCGGGTCGGGGTTGATGCGCAGCAGGATCGTGCCCAGCAGCCAGGCGGCCAGCAGCGCCGCGCCGCCCATGGCCAGGCCCACCCTGAGGTCGCGGGCGGTGGGCCACAGGCCGAAGTCGCGGTTCGGGCCGCGGCCCAGGCGCCACGACACCACGGCCGGCCCGAGGCCGAGCAGGACGTTGGGCAGGAAGATCAGCAGCAGCAGCGGGCCGAGCACCGGCGGGTCGGTGACGTCCACCTCGGCGAAGCGGTCGGCGGTCGCGGCGGTGAGGACCAGGGTGGCGAGGTAGTAGCCGCCCAGGCCGGTGAAGAACGCCAGGAACGCCCAGTGCCCGCGCCCGGTGTCCTGGATGTCCTGTTCCGCCACTCGTCCGAAATTACTGGTCCGGGGGCAGGAGGTGCCGCCCGAGTTCGGTCAAGATCACCCTGACGGCGGCACGCGCTCGTTCGGGGTGCCCACGCGAGCGGGAAGAATTCCACCGGAAGTGCGGTTTCGCCGGACGGTCGACACCCGGCCGGAACCCGGTCGACCACGGCGGGCGAGAGGGCCGGTCGCCCAACCGTTCAGGCGTGGATCCGACCCCGCAGCACCACCAGGCTCGGCCGGCGCAGCACGGCGAGGTCCTCGCGCGGGTCCGACCCGTAGACCACGACGTCGGCCGCGGCGCCCTCGGTGAGCGAGGGGAAGCCCAGCCACTCGCGGGCCGCCCAGGAGGCCGCGCCCAGGGCCCGCTCGGTCGTCATGCCGACCCGGTGCAGCGCCTCGACCTCGTCGGCGATCCGGCCGTGCGCGATGCCGCCGCCCGCGTCGGTGCCCGCGAACACCGGCACCCCCGCCTCCACGGCCTTGGCCACGGTCTGGGAAACGCGCGCGTGCAGGTCCCGCACGTGGGCCTGGTAGGCCGGGAACCGGTCCGCGCCCCCCGCGATCGACGGGAAGTTCTCCACCACGTTGATCAGCGTGGGCACCAGGGCGGTGCCGTTGCGCGCCATCAGCTCGATCGTGTCGTCGGTCAGGCCGGTGCCGTGCTCGACGCAGTCGATGCCCGCGGCGAGCAGCGCCGGGAGTGCGTCCTCGCCGAACACGTGCGCGGTGACCCGGGCCTTGCCCTCGTGGGCGACCTTGATCGCCTCGGTGAGCACGTCCTCGGTCCACAGCGGCGCCAGGTCGCCGGTGTCCCGGTCGATCCAGTCGCCGACGAGCTTGACCCAGCCGTCGCCGTCGGCGACCTGCTCGGCCACCGCGGCGGGCAGGTCGGCCGGGTCCTCCAGCTCGTGGCCCAGGTACCGGAGGTAGCGCTTGGGCCGGGCCAGGTGGCGGCCCGCCCGCAGGACGCGCGGCAGGTCCAGGCGCTCCTGGAGCGGCCGGGTGTCCAGGGGCGAGCCGCAGTCGCGCAGCAGCAGCGCGCCCGCGTCCCGGTTGGCCAGCGCCTGGTCCACGGCCTCGGGCAGGTCGACCGCGCCGCGGGGCCCGAGGCCGACGTGGCAGTGCGCGTCCACCAGGCCGGGCACGAGGTAGCCGCCGTCGGACACCGTGGTCGCGCCGGGCACCGGGCGGGTGCGGATGCGGCCGTTGACCACCCAGAGGTCGCGCGGCGCGCCGCCCTCGGGCAGCACCACGCCCCGCAGGTGCAGACCGGTCACTTGCCGAACTTCAACTTCGAGGGGTCGAAGCCGGGCGGGAGCTGGTCGAGCCCGCCGAGACCGGGCGGGAGCTCGGGCGCGCCGCCGGGGGGCACCATGCCGGGCGGCATCATCCCCGGGGGCATCATGCCGGGCATCATCCCGGGGAAGCCGCCACGCACCTTCGGCGGCGTCGGGCCGCGCCCCTTGCCCTTCTTCCCCTTCTTGCCCTTGCCCTTGCGGTTGTTCCGGTTGCCGCCGCCGCCCGGCAGGCCGAACCGGCCCGCCATCTGGCTCATCATCTTGCGCGCCTCGAAGAAGCGGTTGACCAGGTCGTTGACGTCGCTGACCTTGACGCCCGAGCCGTTGGCGATGCGCAGCCGGCGGGAGGCGTTGATCATCTTGGGGTCGTCGCGCTCGGCCGGGGTCATGCCGCGGATGATCGCCTGGACCCGGTCGAGGTGCTTCTCGTCGAAGTTGGCGAGCTGGTCCTTCATCTGGTTCGCGCCCGGCAGCATCCCCAGCAGGTTCGCGATGGGCCCCATCTTGCGCAGGGCCAGCATCTGCTCCAGGAAGTCCTCCAGGGTCAGCTGGCCGGAGCCGAGCTTGACCGCGGCGGCCTCGGCCTGCTCGGCGTCGAACGCCTGCTCGGCCTGCTCGATGAGGGTGAGCATGTCACCCATGCCGAGGATGCGGCTCGCCATCCGGTCCGGGTGGAAGACGTCGAAGTCCTCCAGCTTCTCGCCGTTGGAGGCGAACAGGATCGGCTGGCCGGTGACCTCCCGGACGCTGAGCGCGGCGCCGCCGCGGGCGTCGCCGTCGAGCTTGGTGAGCACCACGCCGGTGAAGCCCACGCCGTCGCTGAACGCGGTGGCCGTGTTGACCGCGTCCTGACCGATCATCGCGTCGACCACGAACAGCACCTCGTCGGGCTGCACGGCGGCGCGGATGTCGATCGCCTGGCGCATCATCTCCTCGTCGACGCCCAGGCGGCCCGCGGTGTCGACCACGACGACGTCGTGCTGGGCCCGCTTGGCCTCCTCGACGCCGCGGCGGGACACGGCGACCGGGTCGCCGACGCCGTTGCCGGGCTCCGGCGCGAACACGGGCACGCCCGCGCGCTGACCGACCACCTGGAGCTGGGTCACCGCGTTGGGGCGCTGGAGGTCGCACGCCACGAGCAGCGGCGTGTGGCCCTGGGCCTTGAGCCAGCGGGCGAGCTTGCCGGCCAGGGTCGTCTTGCCCGCGCCCTGGAGGCCGGCGAGCATGATCACCGTCGGCGGGGTCTTGGCCAGGTTCAGCCGGCGGGTCTCGCCGCCGAGGATGCCGACGAGCTCCTCGTTGACGATCTTGATGACCTGCTGGGCCGGGTTCAGCGCCTGCGAGACCTCGGAGCCCTTGGCCCGCTCCTTGATGCCGGCGATGAACGAGCGCACCACGGGGAGCGCGACGTCGGCCTCCAGCAGCGCGACCCGGATCTCGCGCGCGGTGGCGTCGATGTCGGCGTCGGAGAGCCGCCCCTTGCCCCGCAGGTTCTGCAGGACCGAGGTGAGCCGGTCGGAGAGGGTGTTGAACACGGTGCCGCCAGACCTCGCACGTCGGATTCCGCCACTGGTCACCCGCCAGGGTAGCCGCTCACCCTTCGGCCACGGAAAGCCGCAGGCGGTCACGGCGGGTGAGCACGCTCAGGCCCTGCCAGCCGCGCGGCGGGGGGCCCGAGGTGAAGCGGGCGCGCAGCCGGGCGGCGCGGCGCACGTGCCGGGTGAACGACCGGGAGTTCAGCAGCCTGCCCCGCTCCACCTGGCCCGCCAGGGCCTCCTCGGGGCTCGCGTCGAGCCAGACGAAGTGCCGGGGCCGGCGGGTGAGCAGGCCGACCGCGACCAGGCCGGCCCGGGTGGTGGGCCGGGTGGACGGCTCGTGCACCAGCAGCAGGCTGCGGGAGGCGGTGATCGCGTACCAGAAGATGCGGCCGCGGTGCACGAGGTGCACCAGCGGGCGGTAGAAGCGGTAGGGGACGGCTTTCGGGAACAGCGCGACGAGGCGGGCCCGGACCTGGTCGGAGTCCAGCACGACCGCGGGCGCGCCGCCGGTGTCGGCGGCGGCGAGCAGCGTCGTCTTGCCCGCTCCGGGCAGGCCGGCCAGCACGACGAGGGAGCGCGGCCCCACGGCGACAGCGGTCATCGCATCCATACTAAAAAGACGTTTCGGACGCCGCCGAGTTCCGCGCCGCCGCTTTCCGTGATCCACGTCCCGCGCGACCGGGTTCGCGCGGGGTGGTCCGGGAGCGGCCCAACCCCTCGATGAGCCGCTCCCGGACCACCCGGTGACGACACCCCCCGCCCCCCGGGGAGGAACCCCCACGTCGTCACGGCGCCAAGCCTGCCCTGCCGGCGGGGTACCCGGCAGCGTGAGCACCCGTGGGGGTTGTGCGTAGACCTACGCAACCCGCCCGACGAGGACCCGGCGGGCGGTTCACCGGATTGGTTCACCGGATTGGTTCACCGGGCGGCGAGCACCACCGCGCGTTCGACCTCCCGCCGGCGGGTCGCGTCCAGGCCGTCCGCCGCGGCGAGCGCGAAGGAGTCCACGACCGTGGAGCCCAGCGTGGACACCCGCGCCCACACCACGTCCACCCCGCACCGCTCCAGGGCGTCGGCGACGCGGTGCAGCAGCCCGATCCGGTCGGCCGCCCGCAGCTCCAGCACCACCGCGCCGGTCGACTCGTCGTCGAACCACAGCACCCTGGGCGGCGGTGGGTCCTGCGGCGGCCCGCCGTAGTCGCGCTCCTTGGCGGCGAGCTTGTCGGCCAGCGCCAGCGAGCCGTCCACGGCCCTGGTCAGCTGCTCGCGCAGCAGGGTCACGTCCGGCAGCGAGCCGAACCGCGGCGAGACGGTGAACACGTCCACCGCCGCCGCCCCGGTGGCGGGGTCGCCGCAGGAGCGCAGCGCGGCCGCGTGCACCTCCAGCGAGTTCAGCGCCAGCACCCCGGCGGCCCGGGACAGCAGGCCGGGGCGGTCCGGCGCGACGACCGTGACGACCGCGGTGCCGCCGCCGGCGTCCAGCAGCACGTCGGGCCGGCCGGTGGCGACCACCGCCAGGGCCAGGTCCCGCTGCCGCTGGTCGAGGGGTTCCGGCGCGGGCAGGGGGTCGCCCGCCATCGCGGTGCGGCAGCGGCCGACCAGGTCGTTGACCAGCGACGCCTTCCAGTCGGTCCACACGCCCGGACCGGTGGCCAGGGCGTCGGCCTCGGCCAGCGCGTGCAGCAGCTCCAGCAGCACCGGGTCGCCGCCGAGCGTCTCCACCACGCGGCGCACGGTCGCCTCGTCCTCCACGTCCCGGCGGGTCGCGGTGTGCGGCAGCAGCAGGTGGTGGCGCACCAGCGCGGTGAGCGTCGCCACGTCCTGCGGCCACAGCCCGAGGCGTTCGGCGATCTGCGTGGTCAGCGCCGCGCCGACCTCGGAGTGGTCGGCCTGCCTGCCCTTGCCGATGTCGTGCACCAGGGCGCCGAGCAGCAGCAGGTCCGGGCGCGAGACCCGGGTGACCAGCCGGGCGGCGTGCGCCGTGGCCTGCACGAGGTGGCGGTCCACGGTCCAGGTGTGGGCGGCGTCGCGCGGCGGCAGGTCGCGCACCGCGCCCCACTCCGGGAACAGCCGGCCCCACAGCCCGGTGCGGTCCAGCGCCTCCACCACGTCGATCAGGCCGGTGCCGCTGCCCAGCAGCGCCAGCAGCTCGTCGCGGGCCTCCCGGGGCCACGGCTGCCGCAGCTCGGGCGCGGAGTCGGCGAGCTTGGCCAGGGTGCCCGGGGCGATCGGGTGCTTGCCGCGCGCGGCGGCCGTGGCCACCCTCAGCAGCAGCGCCGGGTCGCGGCCGGGCACGGCGTCGCGGGCCAGCGCCACCTCGGCGCCGTGCAGCACCACGCCCTCGTCCAGCGGCCGCCGGGCGGGCGCGCGCCGCAGCGGGGACCGCGCGAACACGCCCAGCCCGCGCTTGGGCACCGCGGCCCGCGCCGTGCGCGTGGCCACGTCCACCGCGTACACGACGGTGCGCGCGGCCGACGACAGCGCCCGCGCCAGGGCGAAGCGGTCCGGCAGGCCCAGGGCCGCGGCCACCTCGTCGCCGTCCTGCGCGCGCAGCACGTCGCGCGGCCGACCGGCCACCCGGCGCAGCTCCGTGCGCACGTCCAGCAGCAGCTTGCGCGCCTCCTCGACCTCCGCCGACGGCCGGTCGGTCAGCTGCGCGGCGCTCAACGCGTCCAGCAGCGTCACGTCGCGCAGCCCGCCGCGGCCGTGCTTGAGGTCGGGTTCCACGCGGTGCGCGATCTCGCCGCTGCGGGCCCACCGCCGCGAGGCCGACTCCGCCATCTCGTCCAACCTGCCGCGCACGCCGGAGCGCCACGCCTGGCGCGCGTTGTCGCCCAGGCGCCCGCTGACCTCCTGGTCGCCCGCGAGGTGCCGGACGTCCAGCAGCCCCAGCGCGGTGCGCAGGTCGGACGCCGCGACGCGCAGCGCCTCGCCGACCGTGCGCACCGAGTGGTCGAGGCCGATGCCGGAGTTCCACAGCGGGTACCACAGCTTCTCGGCCACCGCGTCCACGCCCTTGTGCCCGTTGTGCACCAGGACGAGGTCGAGATCGGAGTAGGGCACCAGCTCACGCCTGCCCAGGCCACCCACGGCGGCCAGCGCGACCCCGCTGCCCGGCCCGCCCACACCCGCCTGCGCGGCGTGCGCGGTGAGCCAGAACTCGTGCAGGTCCACCAGCGCCTCGCGCAGCGACTCCCCCGTCAAACGGCGCCGACCCGGCGCGAGCAGCCGATCGCGTGCCCGCACCAGGTCGTCCGCCGTGACGACGGCCGTTCCGGTGTCGTCCATCCGGCCGTCTCCCCTTCCCCTACAGGGCGTCCGAGCCGCGCTCCCCGGTCCGGACCCGGATGACCGTGTCGACGGGGGTCACCCAGACCTTCCCGTCACCGATCTTGCCGGTGCGCGCGGCCTCCACGACGGCGTCGAGGACCTTGTCCACGGCCGCGTCGTCGATCAGCACCTCGATGCGCAGCTTGGGCACGAAGTCCACGGCGTACTCGGCGCCGCGGTAGACCTCGGTGTGGCCCTTCTGCCTGCCGTAGCCCTGGACCTCGCTGACGGTCATGCCCAGCACGCCCAACTGCTCCAGCGACGCCTTCACGTCGTCCAGGGTGAAGGGCTTGATGATCGCGGTGACCAGCTTCATGACTTGTTGCTCCCCTCGAGGACAGCGGTGGCGCCGGCGGCGACGCTGGGCTTGCCCGCGCCGCGGGTGCCCAGGCCACTGCCGAACTCGTAGGCGGTCTCCGCGTGCTCGGCCTCGTCGATGCCGCCGATCTCGGACTCCTCGTCGGCCCGGAAGCCGACGGTGACCTTGACCAGGTAGCCGAGCAGCAGGCTGAGCACGAAGGAGTAGGCGAGCACCGCGATCGCGCCCACGGCCTGGCGCCACAGCTGGTCGACGCCGCCGCCGTAGAAGAGGCCGTTGACGCCCGCCGGGGCGGCGTCGCTGGCGAAGAGGCCGATCAGCAGGGTGCCGGACAGGCCGCCGACCAGGTGCACGCCGACCACGTCGAGCGAGTCGTCGAAGCCGAAGCGGTACTTGAGGCTGACCGCCAGGGCGCACAGCGCGCCGGTGATCGCGCCGATCGCGATGGCGCCGAGCGGGGTGACCGACGAGCAGGCCGGGGTGATGGCGACCAGGCCCGCGACGATGCCGGAGGCGGCGCCGAGGGTGGTGGCGTTGCCGTCGCGGACGCGCTCCACCAGCAGCCAGCCGAGCATCGCGGCGGAGGTGGCGACCAGGGTGTTGACGAAGGTGACACCGGCGGTGGCGTTGGCGGCGACGGCGGAGCCCGCGTTGAAGCCGAACCAGCCGAACCACAGCAGCCCGGCGCCCAGGACGACCAGCGGGAGGCTGTGCGGCTTCATCCGGTCCTTCGGCCAACCGACGCGCTTGCCGAGGACCAGCGCCAGGGCCAGGCCCGCCGCGCCGGCGTTGATGTGCACCGCGGTGCCGCCGGCGAAGTCGATGGCGGCCAGCTGGTTGGCGATCCAGCCGCCCGGGTCGACGACGTTGCCCGCCTCGTCCTTGCCGTCGAAGTCGAAGACCCAGTGGGCGACCGGGAAGTAGACGATGATCGACCACAGGCCCGCGAACAGCAGCCAGGGGCCGAAGCGGGCGCGGTCGGCGATGGCGCCCGAGATCAGCGCCACGGTGACGATGGCGAACATCGCCTGGAACGCGACGAACACCGTGGCCGGCAGCGTGCCGGACAGCGCGTCGGGCCCGAGCAGGCCGTCCAGGCCGAAGAACTCGAAGGGCGCGCCCAGCAGGCCGCCGCCGACGTCCTTGCCGAACGCCATCGAGTAGCCGACGAGCACCCAGAGCACACCGACCACGCCGATGGCACCCAGGCTCATCATCATCATGTTGAGCACACTCTTGGACCGGACCATGCCCCCGTAGAAGAAGGCGAGGCCCGGGGTCATCAACAGCACCAGCGCGGCACTGGTGAGCACCCAGGCGGTGTCCCCTGTATCCACTGTCGACCTCCACTGCACGTCGGTTGCAGGGAGCATCGATACGTCCTGTTTCACGCGGTTGCGCCGAAGGTTTCGCGGCGGTGAACTGTCCGGGCCCCCGTGTTACGGCCGCGTTTCGCGCGCTTGAAGGGAGCGGTTCCGCCGGTGACCAGTCCGCTCCACCGCGGAATTTCCGGTGACGGATCGTGCGAGGACCCCTCGCTCCCGGGGTGAACTCCCGCCTCCGCCGGTGGCCTCCGCGACGGTGGGTCATGACCGCGCCGGTCGGGCCCGCCGGGCGCGGGTGGGCCGATCGGCGCACCCGCGACGGCACGAGCCGCCCTCGCCGAGGGGCGGCGGGGGCGGCTCGTGGACCCGGGCGCGGGGCTAGCCGAGCCAGCCCGGCACGCCGGGCGCCGGACCCGCCGGGCGCGGCCGCGCGTCGAGCGGCGCGACCGGCTCGGCCGGGGGTTCGACGCCGGGGCAGCGGGCGCCGTCGCGCGGCGTCCTGAGGTTGATCAGGTAGTCGTCCAGGGCGCCCGTGGTGCAGTCGCTGCGGCCGTAGACGCCGTGGCCCCAGCCCTCGTAGGTGAGCAGCACGGTGGTGTCGCGGCTCTGCCGGTGGGCGTTGGCCGCCCACGCGTACGGGGTGGACGGGTCGTGCAGGGCGTTGGTCATGAGGATCTTGGGCGCGTGGTCGATCCGCAGCCGGTGCTGCGGGTTGTTCACCCGCTCGGGCAAGCCGACGCAGCCCGTCGTCGCGGTGTGGCCCAGGGCCGAGCCGCGCATGTGCGGCGCGAGCCGGTTGTTCCGCTCGACCAGCGCGGAGAGCTCGCGGTGGTCCTTCACGCGGATCGCCCAGTCCTGGCAGAACACCGCGGGGAACGGGTTGTGCGCGGTCTCCTCGGCGGCGAGCGCCGAGGCGGCGGGGGCGCCCGCGCGCAGGTCGACGACCAGCTGGGCGAGGAAGGTCCAGTTCGGGCCGTAGAACGCGCTGAGCGCGATGCGGCTGATCTCCTCGGCGGTCACCTCCAGGCTCGGGTCGCCCGGCCGGCCGATCTCGCCGCGGTCGGCGCGGGCCAGCAGGTCGTCCCAGACCGCGGCCACGTCCTGGCCGTGCAGCGCGCACGACGGGGTGCGGTCGCACCACTCCACGAACTCGTGGAAGGAGTCCTCGGCGCCCACGGCCTCGGTCTCGTTGAACCGCCGGGTGCCCAGGCTGTGGTCCATGTTCGAGTCGAGCACCATGGCGCGGATGTCGCGGCCGAACTCCTCGGCGTACTGCTGGCCGATGAGCGTGCCGTAGGAGATGCCGTAGTAGCTGATCTTCCGCTCGCCGAGGGCCTTGCGCAGCGCGTCGACGTCCTTGACCACGGACAGGGTGTCGGCGTGGTCGTAGATCGGACCGGAACGCTCGCGGCAGTCGGCGGCCAGCTCGCGGTTGTAGGAGGCCAGCGCCCGGAACCCGGCCTCGTCGGCGGGGTAGGCCGACGGGGCCGCCCGCAGCAGCTCCAGCGAGCAGCGCACCGGTTGGCTGCGGGCCACGCCGCGCGGGTCGAAGCCGACGACGTCGAAGCGCTCCAGCACCGCCGGGCTGAAGTACCGGTCGGCGCCGAGCGCGAAGTTCACCCCCGAACCGCCCGGTCCGCCGGGGTTGACCACCAGCACCCCGACGCGCTTGGCCGGGTCGGTCGCGGGTCGGCGGGCCACGGCGAGGTCGAACCGCTCGCCGCGCGGGCGCGCCCAGTCGATCGGCAGGCTGAGCGCGCCGCACTCCACCTCGGCCGGTTCCCCGCACGGCGCCCACTCGACGCGTGCCGCGCCCGGCGGGTCCGCGAACGCGGGCGTCGCCGTCCCCAGGACGAGCGCGCAGGCGGCGGCAGCGCCGCCCAGCGCTCGGATGCTCGATCGCACAGGTTCCTCCCTAGTTCCTGTCACCCAATAGGGTGATCGCAGGCTGTCAGGGGCGTTGTGCGTCTCACAAGCGACTCAAGTCGTAGGCAAAATCAGCCCGAAGGCTGACAACTTCAGGACCCCCGGGTAACTGCCTGGTAGCGCTGGGTGAGCCCGTGCAGTCCCGCCGGGGTCAGTGCGCCGATCAGGCGAAGGCGGGCCATGCCGCCGTCCGGGTGGATGTCGAGCCTCGCGTGGGTGACCTCCTCGCCCCGCTCCACGCGGAAGCGGTGGCGGGTGTCGGGCTGCAACCGGGTCAGGGGCAGCAGGTCGACCCACCCGCCGTCGCCGCGCCGGCCCCGCACCGAGGCCCAGCCCGGCGCGTTGCCCTTGAAGTGGGTGGTGTCCAGCTCCACCAGGCGGACCACGCCGGGCGCGGCGAGCGCGATCTCCACCCAGTCGTTGCCGTCGTCCCGGCGCCGCGCGGTCTCCCAGCCCTCCCCCATCACCCGCGCCTGGCCGGGCGCGATCAGGTTGGCCGGCGAGCCGTAGAACATGTCGCTGCACCCGGTGACCGACGCGCCGTTCTCCAGCGCCGCCAGGTCCAGCGCCTCCGGGAGCACCAGCTCCGGGTCGACCACCGGCTCACCGTGCACGCGCAGCCGCGCCACCCCGCCGTCCGGGTGGATGGTCAGGCGGACGTGGGTCCAGCGGCGCCCGTCGGCCACGTCGAAGTGGTGCTTGCGGTCGCCGCCCAGGGGCGACCTCGGCACCAGGGTCTCCCAGTCGGTCAGCTCGTCCGGGGCCGGGTGGCCGCGCACGGCGGTCGCCTCCACCGAGGCGAACGGCGGGTAGTTGCCCGTGAAGAACGCCGTGTCCACCACGACGCCCCGGACCACGCCGGGCAGGCCGAGGCGCACCACGGCGTGGTCCACGCCCGGCTCGCGGCGGCGGCGCGTCTCCCACCCGTCGTAGACCTGCCCCTTGTGGCCGAACGTGTGCGGCCGGTACCCCGGCTCCGCCCGCTCGACCAGGTTCTCCCGCTCGGCGAACGACTCGTCGTTGGCCCACACCACGCCGCCGCCCACCGCCCGGCAGGCCAGGTCGGGCAGCATCGTCCAGGGTGTCCCGGTCATGCGTCTCCTCTGGTCAGCAACCGCCCGCGCGGTCGGTCGTCCACCGGCTGCCCGCGCAGCCACGTGCGCCGCACCACGCCGGACAGCGGCCGGCCGTGGTACGGGGTGACGGGGTTGCGGTGGTGCAGCGCCGCGCGGTCGACCACGAACGCCTCGTCCGGGGCGAACACGGCGAAGTCGGCGTCCGCGCCCGGCGCGATCCGGCCCTTGGCGGTCAACCCCACGAGGTCGGCCGGGTTGGTCGCCATCCACCGCACCACGTCGGTCAGCCCGTGACCGCGCCGCCGGGCCTGGGTCCAGACCGCGGGCAGGCCGAGCTGGAGGCTCGCCACCCCGCCCCACGCACTGGCGAAGTCGCCCCGCTTCAGCTCCGGCGTGCACGGCGAGTGGTCGGTCACCACCAGGTCGACCAGGCCCTCGCCCAACGCGCGCCACAGCTGCTCGCGGTTGGCCGCGTCGCGGATCGGCGGGCAGCACTTGAACTCCGTCGCGCCGTCCGCGATCTCCTCGGCAACGAACGTCAGGTAGTGCGGGCACGTCTCCGCGGTCACCGCCAACCCGCGCCCCTTCGCCTCCCGCACCCGGTCGAGCGCCTGCCCGCTGGACACGTGCAGCACGTGCAGCCGCGCGCCGGTGCGGGCGGCCAGCTCCACCACCGAGTCGACCGCCCTGGCCTCCGCGCGGTGCGGGCGCGAGTCCAGGAACGCCCGGTAGCCGGGACCGGGTTCGGTGATCTCGTGCGGGTCCTCGGCGTGCACGACGGTCAGCGCGCCCAGCGGCGCCAGCCGGTCGAGGGCCCGGCGCAGCTCGTCCGTGCTGACGTGCGGGAACTCGTCCACGCCCGAGTGCACCAGGAAGCACTTGAAGCCGAACGCGCCCGCCTCGTGCAGCGCGACCAGGTCGTCGGCGTTGTCCGGCACGATCCCGCCCCAGAACCCCACGTCCACGTGGACCCGGCCGAGCGCCGCCGCCCGCTTGACCGCCAGCGCCGCCGGCGTCGTGGTCGGCGGCAGGCTGTTCAGCGGCATGTCCACGATCGTGGTGACGCCGCCGGCCGCCGCCGCCCGGGTGGCCGTGGCGAAGCCCTCCCACTCGGCCCGCCCGGGGTCGTTGACGTGCACGTGGGTGTCCACCAGGCCGGGCAGCAACACCTCGTCCGGCGCCAGCTCCACCACGGTGGCGGCGTCGAGGCGGTCGGCCACCGCGACCACGCGCCCGCCGGCCACGCCGACGTCCGCCGCGCGCTCGCCGTCCGGGGTGATCACTCGCGCCGCCCTCAGCACCAGGTCCATGGACCCCACCTTGGCAGCCGGGCGGGCGCGGCGGCAGCACCCCGGTGTTCCGGGATCGTGTCCGATCGGGGCGTCCGGCACCGCGGCGGCACGTCATTGACACGTCCGGGGGGCGCTCGTACCGTCCCGCCCAGGCGGAAACGCGATTCCGCGAGACGGAAAAGGGAGCGCCCGTGCCCGACCTGCCCGCGTTCAACTCGGCGCCCCCGGACGAACTCCGCCCCCTGCTCGCCGAGTGCCTCGCGGTGCCGCGCTGGGTGGACGCCGTGCTGGCCGGTCGGCCTTACGCGGACGTGGAGGCGCTGCTCGCCGCCGCGGACCGGGCCGCCGAGGAGCTGTCCGACGACGAGGTCCGCGCCGCGATCGCCGGGCACCCCCGCATCGGGGAGCGCGCGACGGGCGGCGGGCCGGGCGCGCGCTGGTCCGCCGACGAGCAGTCGGGCGTCGCCGCGGCCGCGGCCGGTCGGCTGGCCACCGCGAACGCGGCCTACGAGGAGCGCTTCGGGCACATCTACCTCGTGTGCGCGACCGGGTTGAGCGGCGAGCGGGTGCTGGTCGACCTCGACTCGCGCCTGGGCAACCCGCCGGACGTCGAGCTGCGCGTGGTGAACCGGGAACTGGCCAGGATCGCCGCGCTGCGGCTGGGGAAGGTGCTGTCGTGACCACGCTGTCCACCCACGTGCTCGACGCGGAGGCCGGCCGGCCCCGGGTCGGCGTGCCGGTCCGGTTGGAGCGCGACGGCGAGGTGCTGGCCGCCGGACGCACCGACGAGGACGGCCGGCTGCGGTTCGCCGAGGAGCTGTCCCCCGGCGTGCACCGGCTGGTGTTCGAGGTCGACACCCCGTTCTACCCGGAGATCACCGTCACCTTCCGGGCCGCGGCGGGGCACCTGCACGTCCCGGTCCTGCTCAGCCCGTTCGCCTACACCACCTACCGAGGGAGCTGACCCGTGGCCATCGTCCTGGGGGACAACCAGTACGGGAAGGCGGAGAACCGCCTCGTCGTGGTGTCGCGCGACGGCGCCGTGCACCGGATCAAGGACCTCACGGTCAGCACCTCCCTGCGCGGCGACCTCGCCGACACCCACCTGACCGGCGACAACTCCAAGGTGCTGGCCACCGACACGCAGAAGAACACCGTCCACGCCTTCGCCAAGCAGGCGCCCGTGGGCGAGATCGAGGACTTCGCGCTGCGGCTGGGCAGGCACTTCGTCTCCTCGCAGGAGGCCATCACCGGCGCGCGGGTCCTGGTCGACGAGCACTCGTGGGAGCGGATCGAGGACCACGACCACGCGTTCGTGTCGGGCAGCGCCGAGAAGCGCACCACCGCCGTGACCGTCGACGGCGACCGGGCGTGGGTGGTGTCCGGCCTGCGGGACCTCGTGGTGCTCAAGTCCACCGGCTCGGAGTTCCACGGCTTCCCGCGCGACGAGTACACGACGCTGCGGGAGACCGACGACCGCGTGCTGGCCACCTCCGTCACCGCCCGCTGGCGCTACCGGGGCGGTGACGTCGACTGGGCCGGGGCGCACGCCGCGATCAGGCGGCTGCTGCTGACCACCTTCGCCGGCAGGCACAGCCTGTCGTTGCAGCAGACCCTGTACGCGATGGGGGAGGCCGTGCTGCTGGCCCGGCCCGAGGTCGCCGAGGTGCGGCTGTCCATGCCGAACAAGCACCACTTCGCCGTGGACCTGTCCCCGTTCGGGCTGGCGAACGACAACGAGGTGTTCCACGCCGCCGACCGGCCGTACGGGCTGATCGAGGGCTCCGTGCTGCGCGACGACGCCGAGGACCCGGGGCTCGCCTGGCACACCCTGCCGACGTTCTAGCGCCTCACCCCTCGTAGCGCGCCATCCGCTGGAGCCGCCAGGCGTGGAACAGGTCGGACTCCTCGTACCAGTCCACGGCGGTCGGGCGCCGCGCGGTGGCCAGGAACTCCAGCAGGAGCGCCCGGAACACCGGCAGCGGCACGCCCACGCCCGGCGGGAAGTCCGTGTAGGGCTCGTCCACGAACGGCGCGTCCGGGTCGCCCTTGGGCCAGCCGGTGAACTCGTCGTCGACGTAGTTCAGGTAGCCCCACCCGCCGCGGACGGCGAGCACCAGGTTGTGGTCGCTCTCGCCCTCGTCGTCGACCTCGCGGCCGAAGTGCTCCAGCATCGCGTCGTTGCACCCGGGCCGCGCCAGGGCCTCGACGAGCAGGTCCACGTCCGCCTCGCACGCCACCACCCGGTAGCGGAACTCGGCCCGCTCCAGGTCGGGCAGCCCCGTCCACAGCCCGGCGCGCATGGTCATGCACCCCACGATGGCGGCCGGCCCGCGGATCGGCCCGTCGAGCCCGCAGGATCACCCCATCCGGCGACGGGCCAGCCCGCGCAGCTCGGGCAGGCCCAGGCCGGTGGCGCGGCGGACCTCGTCCTCGGCCAGCGCGCCGCAGTCCAGCGCCCGCAGGAAGGACGCCGACAGCGCCTGGGCGGTGGCGGGCTCGTCCAGCACGGCCCCGCCGGCGCGCTCCACGTACGCCCGCAGCCGGTCGGCGTCGGCCGCCACGCCCTCCAGGTGGAACGCGTGCACGGCCGCGTACCTGGTCACCAGGTGCGCCGGGTGCAGGTCCCAGCCCTGGTAAAAGCCGTGCGCGAGGGACCGGCGGACGAGGTCGTAGTGGGTGCGCCACCCCTGTTCCACCCGGTCGCCGACCGGCAGCACGTTGGTCGAGCCGTCGGACAGTTCGACGCCCGTGCCCGCCGCGGACACCTGCATGACGTGGCGGGCGAAGTCGCACGCCCCGTGCGCCAGGTGCTGGTGCGCCGCGCCGAGCCCGCAGCCCGCCGTGTAGTCGTAGGTGCCGAAGTGCAGGCCGCTGATCCGGCCCCGGCCCGCCTCGATGAACCCGGGCAGGGCCAGCCGCCCCCGCGGGTCGACGACCGACCGGGTCGTCTCGACCTGGACCTCGAACCGCAGCGGCAGCCCGAACAGGTCCAGCACCTCGCCGAACACCTCGACCTGCGCCACCGACGTGACCTTGGGGAAGGTGATCACCAGCCCGTCGGGCGCGCCGCAGAGCGCGGTCAGGAAGACGTCGAGGGTGCGCAGGCCGCGCTCGCGCAGCGCCGCCGTGTCGAACGACTTCATCCGCAGGCCGAAGCGCGGCGGCGCCACGCCCTCGTCCAGCCAGTCCCGCACCACCAGCGCGGTGCGCTCGGCGTCGGCGTCCTCCTCGTCGTCGGCGCGGGTGCCGTAGCCGTCCTCGAAGTCGATCCGCAGGTCCTCCACCGGCTCGGTGGCGAGCTTGGCCCGCACCCGGTCCGGCACGACCGCCGGCACGCCGAGCAGGCCGACCAGGTCGGGGTGCGCGTCCAGGGCCGCAAGCGCTTGCGCGCCCCAGTCCCGCACGGTCGAGGCGGTGACCCGGTCGGCGGGCGCGTAGCAGGTGTGCACGGGCTGCCTGCCGACCGGCCACCTCGGCTCCACATCGGACAGCCGCGCGGTGAGCGCCCGCACCGCACCCGGGTCGAGCGAGGTCCGGGGCACGTCAGCCGATCCGCTCGTAGGCGGGCAGGGTCAGGAAGTCCACGAACTCGTCGGCCAGCGCGACCTGCTCGAACAGCTCGACGGCCGGGTCGAGGTGGTCGCCCTCCAGCTTCTCCCGCACCCCGGCCAGCACCTCCCGGACGAGGTCGGCGGTGACCGGCGTGCCGTCGTCGAGCACCACGTCGTTGTGCACCCACTGCCACAGCTGGGAGCGGGAGATCTCGGCCGTGGCGGCGTCCTCCATGAGGTTGTGGATGGCCGCCGCGCCGTTGCCGCCCAGCCAGGACATCAGGTAGCGCACGCCGACGTCCACCGCGGACTCCAGGCCCGCGCGGGTCGTCGCGCCGCCGGTCGAGGCGAAGTCCAGCAGCTGCCCGGCGGTCACGGACACCTCGGGCCGCAGCACGTCGAGCTGGTTGGGCCGCTCCCCCAGCACCCCGTCGAAGATCTCCCGGCACACCGGCACGAGGTCGGGGTGCGCGACCCACGAGCCGTCGAACCCGTCGCCCGCCTCGCGGGTCTTGTCCGCGCGCACCTTCGCCAGCGCGTTCCCGGTGACCTCGGGGTCTCGCCGGTTCGGGATGAACGCGGCCATGCCGCCGATGGCGAACGCGCCGCGCTTGTGGCACGTGCGCACCAGGAGCTCGGTGTAGGCGCGCATGAACGGCGCGGTCATGGTGATGCTGTCGCGGTCGGGCAGCACGGCGTCCGGGCCCGCGTCGCGGAAGTACTTGATGACGCTGAACAGGTAGTCCCAACGGCCGGCGTTGAGGCCGGAGGCGTGGTCGCGCAGCTCGTGGAGGATCTCCTCCATCTCGAACGCGGCCGGGATGGTCTCGATCAGCACGGTCGCGCGGATCGTGCCGTGCGGGACGCCGAGCCGCTGCTGCGCGGCGGTGAACACGTCGTTCCACAGCCGGGCTTCGAGGTGGCTCTCCATCTTCGGCAGGTAGTAGTACGGCCGGCCGAGGGACGCGTTGTGGAAGAAGTGCAGGCCGAAGTCGACCAGGGCGCCGACGGCGGGCGCGCCGTCGACCTCCAGGTGCCGCTCGGGCAGGTGCCAGCCGCGCGGGCGGACCACGATCGCGGGGCGCTCCACGTCGTCGCGCAGGGCGTAGCGCTTGCCCTCCGGCGAGGTGAACCCGATCGTGCCCCGGGCCGCGTCGCGCAGGTTGACCTGGCCGGAGACGACGTTGTGCCAGTGCGGCGTGTTCGCGTCCTCCAGGTCGGCCAGCCAGACCCGCGCGCCGGAGTTCAGCGCGTTGACGGTCATCTTGCGCTCGGTCGGGCCGGTGATCTCCACCCGCCGGTCGCGCAGCGGCTCGGGCGCTTCGGCGACCCGCCAGTCCCCCTCGCGCACGGCCCGCGTCTCGGGCAGGAAGCCCAGGGTGCGGCGCTGCGCGCGGCGGCGCACCAGCGTGGCGTGCTCCGGCGCGAACGACCGGTGCAGGCCGGCCACGAACTCCAGCGCGTCCGGGGTGAGGACCTCGTCCCCGCGCTCCACTTCGCCGCCGAGGACCCGGACACCGGACATGGAGGCCCACCTCTTTTCGCCTTGGTTTCTACTCAGCGGACTATAGTTTCCGCAAAGCGGAACAGCAATGAAGGAGTGGTGGCCGTGGCCCCGGAGCCCGCCGGCGGCGTCCAGTCGCTGCGACGCGCCTTCGACCTGCTGGAACGCCTGGCGGACGCGGGTGGCGAGGCGAGCCTGTCGGAGCTGGCGGCCACGACCGGGCTGCCGCTGCCGACCATCCACCGGCTGATCCGCACCCTGGTCGCGCTGGGGTACGTGCGGCAGAACAGCAACCGGCGCTACACCCTCGGCTCGCGGCTGATCAGGCTCGGCGAGACGGCGTCGCGGCAGTTCGGCCGGTGGGCGCGGCCGCTGCTGGCGGAGCTGGTGGACCGGGTCGGGGAGACGGTGAACCTGGCCGTGCTGGACGGCGACGAGGTGGTGTACGTGGCGCAGGCGCCGTCGCGGCACTCGGTGCGGATGTTCACCGAGGTCGGTCGG
This sequence comes from Saccharothrix lopnurensis, assembly GCF_042658445.1. Taxonomy (NCBI): domain Bacteria; kingdom Bacillati; phylum Actinomycetota; class Actinomycetes; order Pseudonocardiales; family Pseudonocardiaceae; genus Saccharothrix; species Saccharothrix lopnurensis. The sequence continues at coordinate 283,605 of NZ_JBHSQO010000003.1, forward strand.
CGGGTGCTGCCGCACGGCACCGGCGTGGGCAAGGCGATGCTGGCGCAGCTGCCCCGGGACGAGGCGCGGGCGCTGCTGGAGCGGACCGGCCTGCCCGCGTCCACGCCGAACACGATCACGGACGCGGCCGAGCTGCTGGCGTCGCTGGACCTGGTGGTCGAGCAGGGGTACGCGCTGGACGAGGGCGAGCAGGAGGTGGGCGTGCGGTGCGTCGCGGTGCCGCTGCGCGACGCGCCCGCGTTGGCCGCGGTGTCGGTGTCCGGGCCCGACAGCAGGCTGACCAAGGAGGCCGTGACGCGGATGCTGCCCGACGTGCTGCGGATCGCGGAGCGCCTGTCGACCGAGGCGACCAGGGCCTGACCCGTTCGGGCGAACGAAGGCGAACGAACTTGACGGCACCTCGCTTCGTGGATTTATATGCAAGTACATACAAACGAGTTGGGGGCCGATGTGGGTACCGGGACCGGGCGCAAGTTCCTGTTCGTGCTGGGCAGCGCGCGGCGCGACGGCAACACCGAGCAGCTGGCCAGGCTCGCGGCCGAGCAACTGGGCGACGTCGAGCAGCGCTGGCTGTGGCTGGGCGACGTGCCGCTGGCGGACTACCGGGACGTCCGGTACCCGGTCAGCGAGCGACCCGAGCCGACCGGCAACGAGGAGCTGCTGCTGGACGCGACGCTGGAGGCGACCGACATCGTGATCGCGTCCCCGACCTACTGGTACAGCGTGTCGTCGTCGACCAAGCGCTACCTGGACCACTGGTCGAACTGGGAGCGCGTGCCGGGCTTCGTGGAGGCCATGGCGGGCAAGCACCTGTGGGCGGTCACCGCGCTCGCCGAGGAGCCCCACCAGGCCGGCGCCCTGCTGGACGCGCTGGAGCGCGCCGCGGTCTACCTGAAGATGACGTGGCGCGGCGGCCTGGTCGGCGTCGGGAACCGGCCGGGTGACGTCCTGTCCGACACCACCGCCCTGACCACCGCAAAAACCTTCTTCACCGCCTAACCCCGCGAGTCGTACGTTCCGGTCGACCGTGTCGTACGTTCGCGACCCCCGAGTTCAACGTTCAGGACCCCCGAGTTCAGCGTTCACGTCGGGCGGTTCTCGCCTGAACACTGAATTCGGGGGTCCTGGACGTACGACACGACAGGTCTGGACGTACGACTCGCGAGGGGGTGTCAGCCCAGGAGGGCGTTGACGAAGGCTTGTGGTTCGAAGGGGGCCAGGTGGTCGGCGCCCTCGCCCAGGCCGACCAGCTTCACGGGCACGCCCAGTTCGCGCTGGACCTGGAAGACGATGCCGCCCTTGGCGGTGCCGTCGAGCTTGGTCAGCACGATGCCGGTCACGTCGACGACGTCGGCGAAGACGCGGGCCTGGGTCAGGCCGTTCTGGCCGGTGGTGGCGTCGAGCACGAGCAGCACCTCGTCCACCGCCGCCTGCTTCTCCACCACGCGCTTGACCTTGCCCAGCTCGTCCATCAGGCCGGTCTTGGTGTGCAGGCGGCCCGCCGTGTCGACGAGCACGGTGTCCACGCCCGCGTCCACGCCCCGCTTGACCGCCTCGAACGCCACCGAGGCCGGGTCCGCGCCCTCCGCGCCGCGCACGGTCGCCGCGCCCACGCGCGAACCCCACGTCTCCAGCTGGTCGGCCGCCGCCGCGCGGAAGGTGTCCGCCGCGCCCAGCAGCACGGTCCGGCCGTCGGCCACCAGCACGCGCGCCAGCTTGCCGGTGGTGGTGGTCTTGCCCACGCCGTTCACGCCGACCACCAGCACCACCGCGGGCTTGCCCGAGTGCGGCAGCGCGTTGACCGCGCGGTCCATCTCCGGGTGGAGCACGCTCACCAGTACGTCGCGCAGCATCGCCCGCGCGTCGTCGGACGTCCGCACGCCGCGCGAGGCGATCTGCTCGCGCAGCGCGGCCACCACCTCGTCGGTGATCGCCGAGCCGAGGTCGGCCATGAGCAGCGTGTCCTCGACGTCGGTCCACGAGTCCTCGTCCAGGTCGCCCGCGCCGAGCAGGCCGAGCAGGCCCTGGCCGAACGTGGACCGCGACCGCGACAGCCGCCCGCGCAGCCGCTCAAGCCGGCCCTCGGTCGGCTCGATCTCGTCGATCTCCGACGCCTGCTCGGGCAGGTCGACCTCGACGAACCCGCGCTTGACCGAGTCCCGCGGCACCGCCGCGTCGTCGCCGACGCCCGGCTGGCCGTCGACCTCGGTGCGGTCCACCACCGGGTGCTCGACCGGCGGGACGGCGGAAGGCGCGGAGACAGGAGGCGTGGAGACGGGAGGCGTGGAGACGGGAGGCGTGGAGATGGAAGGCGCGGGGGGTTCGGCGACGGGAGGAGTGGCGAGGTCCGCGAGCGGAGGCGCGGGGGGTTCCGCGACGGGGGGTTCGGCGGTCGGGGGGCGGGAGACCGGCTTCTCGACCACCGGGGGGGCGGTGGGGGGCGCGGTCCTCTCCACCACCTCGGGCTCGGGCCGCTCGACCACCGGTGGCGGCGCGGGCGCGTTGAACGTGATCGCGCCGCCCGCCCGGTACCCCGTGGCGGGCTTGTCCTGCTCGGGCTCGGTGAGGCTGATCCGCCGCCGCCGGGACAGCACGACGCCCGTCACCAGGGCGACCAGGAGCAGTGCCGCGACGACGACGATGATCCAGATCAGGGTCGTGGTGGTCACCGGCCAATCCTCGCACGACCCGGGGATGTTGCCGATCGACCAACCACGTCGAGATCAGGCAACTTTCCCACCAGCACTCTTGCGCACACCCTCGGCTGTGCAATAGACCACAGGCGTGAGGGTGATCGGGCTGATCTCAGGCACCTCGATGGACGCCATCGACGTGGCCGTGGCCGAACTGTCCCTGGACGGGCCCACCGTCCACCTGGAACCCGTCGAGCACGCCGAGCACCCGTTCCCCGAGGAGCTGCGCGGGCCGCCGACCTCCGCCGCCGAGCTGTGCGCGCTGGACACCGGGCTCGGGCGGGCGTTCGGCGACGTGGCGCGGCGGTACCGGGGCGACCTGGTGGCCTCGCTCGGGCAGACCGTGCACCACGAGGTCGTGGACGGCCGCTGCCTGGGCACCCTCCAGCTCGGCCAACCCGCGTGGATAGCCGAAGCCACGGGGCTGCCGGTGGTGTCCGACTTCCGGGCCCGCGACGTCGCGGCGGGCGGGCACGGCGCGCCGCTGGCGAGCACGCTGGACGCGCTCTGGCTGGCCGACTTCGACGGCCCGGCCACCGCGCTGAACATCGGCGGCATCGCCAACGTGACCAGGGTTTCGCCCGAAGGTGTGGTGGCCTACGACACCGGGCCCGGCAACGCGCTCATGGACGCGGCGATGACCGTGCTGACCGGCGGCCTGCGCACCCGGGACACCGACGGGGAGTTCGCCCGGCGCGGCCGCGTCCACGAGGAACTGCTCGACCGCCTGCTGGCCGACCCGTACTACGCGCTCCCCGCGCCCAAGTCCACCGGCAAGGAGCACTTCAACCGCTCCTACCTGGACCGGGTCGCCGGGGGTCTGACCATCCAGGCCGAGGACTTCCTCGCCACCCTCACCGAGCTGACCGCCCGCACCGTCGCCGCCGAGTGCGAGGGCGTGGTCATCGGCTCGGGCGGCGGGATGCGCAACCCCGCCCTGGTCGAGTCGCTGCGGCGGCACGTGGACCTGCGCCCCAGCGACGAGTTCGGCCTCCCCGCCGACGGCAAGGAGGCGTACCTCGCCGCCCTGCTGGGCTTCCTGACCTGGCACGGCCTGCCCGCCAACGTGCCGTCCGCCACCGGCGCCGCCGGACCGCGACCGCTGGGGTCGATCACCCCCGGCCGCGTCCCGCCGCGCCTGCCGGAACCCGCGGTGACCGCCGTCCGCGGTCTGAGGATCGGCCGCCACCGGCGGCCCTGGGATGGAGGACCCCGTGCGCGCACTTGACGTCGGCATCATCGTGCTGTTCCTGGTGGGCATGCCGCTGCTGGGCGTGTGGATCGGCGGCAGGCAGCGGTCCGCCACCGACTACTTCGTCGGCGAGCGGCGCATCCCGTGGTGGGTGGTGTGCGTGTCGGTGGTGTCGGCGGAGACGTCGACGCTGACCGTGCTGAGCGTGCCCACGGTCGGCTACCTGGGCACGATGACGTTCCTGTCCCTGGCGATCGGCTACTGCATCGGCCGGGTCGTGGTGTCGTTCGTGCTGCTGCCGAAGTACGTCGCGGGCGAGCTGATCACCGCCTACGGGTTCCTGGGCAAGCGGTTCGGCGCGGGCATCCAGGGCACCGCCTCGGTGACGTTCCTGGTGACCCGCCTGCTCGCGGACGGCCTGCGGCTGTTCGCCACGGCCATCCCGGTCAAGGTCGTGCTGGGCGCCTACGGCGTGGACGCCTCGTACTGGGCGATCGTGGCCGTGCTGGGCGTGGCGATGGTCGTCTACAGCTTCCTCGGCGGCGTGCGGGCCGTGGTGTGGGTCGACGCCGTCCAGATGCTCTGGTACGTCCTCGGCGCGGCCGCGGTGATCGCGGTGCTGAGCGGGAAGCTGCCGGACGGCTGGTTCTCCGGGGCCGCCGACGCGGGCAAGTTCCAGGTGCTCGACCTCGACTCCAACCCCCTGACCTCCCAGTACGCGATGGTGACCGCGTTCGTCGGCGGCGCGGTGCTGTCCATGGCCTCGCACGGCGCGGACCAGCTGGTCGTGCAGCGGCTGATGGCCACCAAGGACGTGCGCGCGGCGCAGAAGGCGCTGATCACCAGCGGCGTGGTGGTGTTCTTCCAGTTCGCGCTGTTCCTCTTCATCGGTGTGATGCTGTGGGCCTTCTACCGCGCCGCCGCGCCGGTCAAGGACCTCGGCCTGAACAACAACGACGAGCTGTTCGCGCACTTCATCGTCAACGAGATGCCGTCGGGGCTGTCCGGCTTCGTCATCGCGGGCATCCTCGCGGCGGCGCTGTCGTCGTCGCTGGGCGCGCTGGCCTCCTCGACCGTCACCGACGTGGTGCAGCGCGTGCGGCGGCGGCCGATGAGCGAGGCCGAGGTGTTCCGGCAGGGCCGCATGTGGACCGTGGTGTGGGCGGTCCTGCTGATCGGGTGCGCCGGGCTGTTCGCCTCGCTGACCCGGCGCGGCAACCCGATCGTCGAGCAGGGCCTGTCGATCTCCGGGTTCACCTACGGCGCGCTGCTCGGCGCGTTCCTGCTCGGGCTGGTGTTCCGCCGGGCCCGGCAGGCCGACGCGATCGTGGCGTTCGCGGTAACCGTGGTGGTGATGGCGTTCGTGATCCTCGGGGTGAAGTTCGTCGGGCCCGACGCGCGACTGGTGATCGACTTCGCTGCGGCGGCGCCCGCCAACCGGGTCTTCGCGCTCGCCTACCCCTGGTACACGCCGCTGGGCGTGCTGGTCACGCTGGTCGTGGGCGGGCTGCTGTCGTTGCGGCACAGGGCGGACGACCCCGCTCAGGCCGCCTTGCCCGCGCGGTAGGCCACCAGCTCCACGTGCAGCCGGAAGCCCAGGCGATCGAACAGGCGCCGGGACGACCGGTTGCCGGCCAGGATCGCGGCGGCGGCCTGGGGACGGGCCCCGGACCTCTCGGCGAGCTTCCAGACCAGCTCGGTGACCAGGGCCGCGCCCACGCCGTTGCCGCGCACGTCCGGCTCCACCGCGACGAAGTCGAGGTAGAACTCGGCGGGGTCGGCCTTGCCGGAGGCGTAACCCAGCACCCGGTCGCCGTCCAGGGCGACGACGACGGTGTGGCCGCGGCTGCCGTCCACCAGCGTCCGGCCGGAGAGGTGGGACTTGGGGAAGCACCGCTCGTGCAGCACCGCGACGGCCTCGTGCACCGCGGGGTCGGTGGGCAGCACGCGCATCTCGCGCGCCGGGCCGGTGCGCGGGCAGCCCACCTCGCGCAGCAGCAGGTTCCGCAGGTCGTCGCCGGTCAGCGTGTGGATGCCGCACGGGCGGGCGGCGGCGAAGCCGTGCCGCTCGGCGAACGCGGCCAACCGCCGGTGACCGGTGTGGCCGAGCAGCTCGCGGTCGGTGACGCCCCCGAGCAGCGGGGCCGCGGCGGCGTAGAGGGCGTCGGCGGTCTGGTCCCAGATGCGGCTGCCCGCCGGGTGGTTCACCGGCACGTCCACGAACGGGCCGTGCAGGAACGCGCGGCCCAGCTCGGCGTCCACCTCGACGCTGAGCGCGCCGCACGCGCGGTCGGAGTCGTCGACGGCGACCACGGTGCACGAGGGCCAGTCGGGTTCGAACTCGGCCAGCTCCTCGGCCACCTCGCCGAGCGTCTCGCCGAGGTAGCCGATGTGGTGGGCGTCGTCGATCTGCAACCGGAGCACCAGGGCGGTGACGGCGTCCAGGTCGGCCTGGGTGGCGGGACGGATGTCGTACATGTCTGAGATGGTCGCTCGCGGGTCTGACGAACGCGAGGGAGTTTTCCAGCCGTGGACGCGAAGGACGTGACGGAGGTCGCGGCGCACTGCGCGGCGTTCCTGGACGGGGTGGTCGAGGCCGACTGGGCGGCGGTCGTGCCGGGGATGGGCTGGACGGTGGCCGCGACCGCGGCGCACGTCTCGGACTGCCTGCTCTGGTACGCCACCGACCTGGCCGCGGGGCCGGTGGAGCTGAGCACGGCGGAGGTGGCGGTGCGGCCGGGGAGCCCGCCCGGTGAGCTGGTGCGGACGCTGGAGACCTTCGCGTCGGTGCTCGCCTCCGTGGTGGCGGCGGTGCCCTCGGGCTCGCTCGGGTGGCACCCGTGGGGCCTGGCGGACGCGGCCGGGTTCGCCGCGATGGCGTGCGACGAGATGCTGGTGCACACCCACGACGTCGGGCGCGGGCTGGCCGTGGCGTTCGAGCCGCCGCCCCGGTACGCGGAAAAGGTGGTGGCGCGGCTGTTCCCGGACGCGCCGACCGGCCACGACCCGGTCGACACCCTGCTGTGGGCCAACGGCCGGGTGCCGCTGGCGGGGCTGCCGCGGCGGGAGGGCTGGCGCTGGCGCTGCGCGCCGCTCGACTCCTAGCGCGCCCGGCTCCTAGCGTCGGGGGCATGACGGACAGCGCCACGACCCCCGGGAACACCACCGACGACGTCCTGGACATCCCCTTCCCCGACGCCTTCGCCTTCGACCCCTCCCCCACCTGGGCCCGGTTGCGGGAGGAGGCGCCCGCGGTCCGGGTGCGCACCCTCGCGGGCGCGCTGGTGTGGCTGGTGACCCGCTACGACGACGTGCGGCTGGTGCTGGCCGACCCGCGGTTCTCGCGGGCGGGCGTGGTGGCGCCCGGCGCGCCGCGGGTCGGCGTGTCCAGGCCGCTGCCGGGCACCCTGCCGACCACCGACCCGCCCGAGCACACCCGGCTGCGCAGGCTGGTGTCCGGCGCGTTCTCGCCGCGGCGGGTCGAGGCGACCAGGCCGTGGGTGCGCGGGCTGTGCGAGGAGCTGGCCGACGGCTTGGCGGAGGGCGGTGACCTGCGGCAGGTGTTCGCGCTGCCGCTGCCGATCCAGGTGATCTGCACGCTGCTCGGCGTGCCGTACGCGGACCGGGAGCGGTTCCGCGAGTGGGTGGAGCTCGCCTACAGCCTGGAGGTCTCCGAGCGGTCGCGGGTGGAGGCGGCCATGGCGGGCCTGCTGGAGTACGTGGGCGGGCTGGTCGCGCGGAAGCGGCGGGCGGGGCGGTCGGACGACGTGCTCGACGAGCTGTGCGCCACCCCGCTCACCCACGACGAGCTGGTCGCGTTCGCGGTGAACCTGCTCGTCGCCGGGCACGAGACCTCGGCCAACCAGATCACCAGCTTCGTGGCCACGCTGCTGCGCGACCGGCGGCACTGGGAGCGGCTGGTGGCCGAACCGGGGCTGGTGCCGGCCGCGGTGGAGGAGCTGATGCGGTTCACGCGGCTCAGCGACGTGGGTCAGCTGCGGGTCGCGCTGGAGGACGTGGAGGTCGCGGGCGTGGTGGTGCGGGCGGGCGAGGGCGTGATGGCGTCGATCGGCTCGGCCAACCGCGACCCGCGGGCGTTCCCGGAGCCCGACGAGCTGGACCTGACCCGCGCGCCCAACCAGCACCTGGCGCTGGGCGCCGGCCCGCACTTCTGCCTGGGCGCGCAGCTGGCGCGGATCGAGCTCCAGGAAGCCCTGTGGGCGCTGCTGCGGCGGTACCCGGGACTGCGCCCGGCGCGCCCGGTGGACGAACTGGTGTGGCGGCGGGTGCTGGTCAGCGGTCTGGCCGAGTTGCCGGTTGTGCCGGAGTAGGTGTTGCCGCGCGTGGTGCGGTGGGGAACCCTGGGAGGGTGAGTGAGGAAACGATCCAACTCGAACTCAACGACAGCGGGGTTGCGGTAGACCTCCCGATGCCCTCCAACCGGCGCGACAAGGTGCAGGACGTGCCCTACCGGCCGGTCGAGTTCAGCGATGACGACCTGCCCAGCGCGTTGGAGCGCGCGGCCATCTGGCTGCGGCAGACCCAGGACTGGCTCGGCGAGGCGGTCGACGTGCTCGCGGTGCACCTGGACTACGACGACACCAAGGGCTCGCCGTACTACAACCTGAAACTGCTGTGCAACGAGGAGGACCTGGCGGGCGTGCCGAAGATTGTCCGCGAACACTCGTCCAGCACGACTACTGACGAGTAACGTACTCTGGGCGCCATGCCTGATCGCGTGTACCCGCCGGTGATCGCCGCGTGCAAGTTGATGTTCCGCGTGCTCGACCTGCGCATCACCCGGGACGGCACCGACCACGTGCCGACCACCGGCGGGGCCGTCATGGCCTCGAACCACGTGTCGTACCTGGACTTCATCTTCGCGGGCTTCGGGGCCCTGCCCGCGAAGCGGCTCGTGCGCTTCATGGCCAAGCACGAGGTGTTCGAGAACCGGATCTCGGGCCCGCTGATGCGCGGTATGCACCACATCCCGGTGGACCGCAGCGCCGGGCAGGCGTCCTACCAGCAGGCGCTGGCGGCGTTGCGGGCCGGCGAGATCGTCGGGATCTTCCCCGAGGCGACGATCAGCCGGTCGTTCACCGTCAAGGACGTCAAGAGCGGCGCGGTGCGGTTGGCCGCCGAGGCCGGCGTGCCGCTGCTGCCGACGGCGCTGTGGGGCACCCAGCGGCTGTGGACCAAGGGCAAGCCGAAGAACCTGACCCAGCGGCACGTGCCGGTGACGATCGTCGTGGGGGCGCCGATCGAGCCGACCACCGACGAGGCGCTGCGCACGCGGGTGCGGGAGCTGCTGGACGAGGCCCAGCGGCGGTACCCGGAGTCCGGCGAGGGGCAGTGGTGGCAGCCCGCGCACCTGGGCGGGACGGCGCCGACGCCGGAGGAGGCGGCCCGGCTGGACGCGCGCCGGTAGGCCGTCCGGCCCCGGGAGCGGCGGTCGACGTCAGGCCGGACCGGCGCTCCCCGGCGCCGGTTCCGGTTCCGCCTTGGGCTTGGCCGCCCTCGGCTTCTCCTCGCGCCCCCGCAACCGCTGCGAGATCACCTGGCTGATCCCGTCACCGCGCATCGACACGCCGTACAGCGCGTCGGCGATCTCCATGGTCGGCTTCTGGTGCGTGATGATCAGCAGCTGCGACCTCTCCCGCAGCTGCTCGAACAGGCTGATCAACCGGTGCAGGTTGGTGTCGTCCAGCGCCGCCTCGACCTCGTCCATCACGTAGAACGGCGAGGGCCGCGCCCGGAAGATCGCGACCAGCATCGCCACCGCCGCCAGCGACTTCTCGCCGCCCGACAGCAACGACAGCCGCTTGACCTTCTTGCCCGGCGGGCGGGCCTCCAGCTCGATGCCGGTGGTCAGCATGTCGCCCGGCTCGGTCAGCACGAGCCGCCCCTCGCCGCCGGGGAACAGGACCTTGAACACGACCTCGAACTCGCGCGCGACGTCCTCGTAGGCCAGCGTGAAGACCTCCAGGATCTTGTCGTCGACCTCCTTCACCACGGTGAGCAGGTCGCGCCGGGTCGCCTTGATGTCCTCCAGCTGGTTGGACAGGAACTTGTACCGCTCCTCCAGCGCCGCGAACTCCTCCAGCGCCAGCGGGTTGACCTTGCCCAGTAGAGACATGTCCCGCTCGGCCCGCTTGGCGCGCCGGGCCTGGGTGTCGCGGTCGTACGGCATGGGCTGCGGCGCGGTCACCGCCTCACCGCGCTCCCTGGCCGCCTCGTACTCGGCCAGCTCCTGCGGCGACGGCGGGATCGGCACGTCGGGCCCGTACTCGCCGACCAGGTCGTCCAGGCCGATGCCGAAGTCCTCGGCGACCTTGGTCTCCAGCTGCTCGATGCGCATCCGCTGCTCGGCGCGCAGCACCTCGTCCCGGTGCACGGCGTCGGTCAGCTTCTCCAGCTCCACCGACATCTCCCGCACCAGGCCGCGCACCTGCGCCAGGTACGCCTCGCGGCGGGTCCGGCGCTCCTGCGCGGCGTCGCGCTCGCGGGCGGCGCGGTCCAGCGACCCGGCGATCCGCTCCAGCGCCGCCTCACCGCCGCGCACCACGGCCTTGGCCACGACCGCGCCCCGCGCCCGGGACGCCTGCGCGCGCTGGGCGCGTTCCCTGGCCTCGCGCTCGGCGCGGGCGGCGCGGCGCAGGCCGTCCGCCTTGCCCTGCAACGCCCGCGCGCGCTCCTCGGCGGTGCGCAGCACCAGGCGCGCCTCGACCTCGCCCTGCCGGGCGGAGGCCAGCTCGGCGGCCAGCTCGTCGCGGTGCGCGGTGTCCGGCTCGTCGTCCAGGTCCTGCTCCTCCTGCGCGACGAGCAGGCGCTCCTCCAGCTCCGCCAGCCTGAGCAGGTTCTCCTCGCGGGCCGCCTCGACCTTCGCGCGCTGCACGCGGGCGCGCTCGGCCTCGGCTTCGGCGGAGCGCACGGCCGCCGCCAGCCGGTTCAGCCGCTCCGAGGACCGGGCGCGCCGCACCTTGGCCTCGTTGAGCTGCTCCTTCACCTCGGCCACCTCGGCGCGCCTGGCCTGCTGCTCGGCCCGCGCGCCCTCCAGGGAGGCCGCGGCCTGCTCCAGCGCGCGTTCGGCCAGCGCCAGCGCCTCGGACGCCTCGTCCACCGCGGCCTGGATCTCGATGACGCTCTGGCTGCGCCCGGCCGCCCCGCCGACGGCCCAGTCCCGCCCGAACACGTCGCCCTCGCGCGTCACCGTGCGCACCGACGGGTGCTCGGCGACCAGCGCCCGCGCCCCCGCGAGGTCGTCGACCACGGCCAGCCGGTCCAGGGCCCGGTGCAGGGCGGGGCGCAGCGCGTCGGGCGCCTGCACCAGCTCCACCGCCCACCGACCGCCGGGCGGCAGCGCGGGCCACCCGGACCGGTCGAGGTCGTACCCGCCGCCGATCAGGACCCCGGCCCGCCCGGCGTCCTGCTCCTTCAGCAGCTCCAGCGCGGCCGCCGCGTCGGACCCGGACTCCACCGCGACCGCGTCCGCGACCGGCCCGAGCGCCGCCGCCAGCGCCACCTCGAACCCCGGCGCCACGGTCAGCAGCGCCGCCACCGAGCCGAGCAGCCCCGGCAGCCGCGACGCCAGCAGCGCGCCCGCGCCGTCCTTGCGGGTCAGGCCCAGCGACAGCGCGTCCACCCTGGCCTGCCACGAGGCGATGTCGCGCTCCGCCGCGCGCTCGGCCCTGACCAGCTCCTCCACCCGCGACCGCGCCGCGTCGTCCGCCTCCACGGCCAGCCGGTGCCGGTCGTCGAGGCCCAGGTCGTCCTCGTCCTCGGTGCCGATCACCTCGCGGGCCTCGGCCAGCTCCCGCGCCGCGAACTCGGCGCGCTCCACCGCCTCGGCCAGCGAGGCGGACATGCGCTCGATCTCCTCGGCGGTCGCGCTGGTCTTCGACCGCAGCGCCTCCACCTGCCCGGACAGCCGGGCCAGTCCCTCGCGCCGGTCCGCGATCGCCCGCACCGCGGCCAGGTGCGCCTTCTCCGCCGCGGACACGACCCGCTCCAGCTCGGCCCGCGTCTCCACGGCCTCGGCCAGCCCGACCCGGGCGTCGGTGACGCCGTCCTGCAACTCCTGCTCCAGCACCGCGGTCTGCTCCGCCTCGGCCTCCAGCTCGTCGGGGTCGCGCCCGCCGCGGGGCGCCTCCACCGCCGCCGACAGGTGCCGCTCCCGCTCCACGGCCAGCCGCACCGTGCCGCGCAGCCGCTCCTCCAGCGCCGACAGCCGGTACCAGGTGTCCTGGGCCTGCTGGAGCTTCGGCGCGTCGGCCGCGACCTGGTCCTCCAGCTCGTTCTGCTGGAACTGCGCCTGCTGGAGCGACTTCTCCACCTCGGCGCGGCGGGCGCGGGCGGCGGCCTCGTCGCGCTCCTCGCGGGCCAGCGCCTCGCGCCGGGTGACCAGGTCGTCGGCGAGCAGGCGCATCCGCGCGTCCCGCAGCTCGGACTGCACGACCTGGGCGCGGCGGGCGATCTCGGCCTGCTTGCCCAGCGGCTTGAGCTGGCGGCGCAGCTCGGCGGTGAGGTCGGTCAGGCGGGTCAGGTTCGCCTGCATCGCCTCCAGCTTCCGCAGCGCCTTCTCCTTGCGCTTGCGGTGCTTGAGGACGCCCGCGGCCTCCTCGACGAACGCCCGGCGCTCCTCCGGCTTGGACTCCAGGATCGCGGCGAGCTGGCCCTGGCCGACGATCACGTGCATCTCGCGGCCGATGCCGGAGTCGCTGAGCAGCTCCTGGATGTCCATCAGCCGGCAGGAGCTGCCGTTGATCTCGTACTCGGTGGCGCCCTCGCGGAACATCCGGCGGGTGATCGACACCTCGACGTAGTCGATCGGCAGCGCGCCGTCGGAGTTGTCGATGGTCAGCGTCACCTCGGCGCGGCCGAGCGGCGCGCGGCCGGACGTGCCGGCGAAGATGACGTCCTCCATCTTGCCGCCGCGCAGGTCCTTGGCGCCCTGCGTGCCCATGACCCAGCGGAGCGCGTCGAGCACGTTCGACTTGCCGGACCCGTTGGGGCCGACCACGCAGGTGATGCCGGGCTCGAAGCGCAGCGTGGTAGCCGAGGCGAAGGACTTGAAGCCCTTCAGCGTCAGGCTCTTGAGGTGCACGCCGGGCAGACTACCCGGCGCCCACCCGCACCCCGCGCCGACGCGCTGACCTGCGCTATTCCGGTCGCACGGACACGAGCACCCGCTTGTCCACCACGACGTCGAGCCGCTCGATCTCGTCGACCCTGAACGAGGTCGAACCGGGGATGCGCTCGTCCTCGGGGTGGTCGGTGCCCCACCAGCCGCCGATCTCGGTGCGACCGGCCCGGTCGTGGACGACCAGCGCGCAGCGCGCGTTCGCGGGCAGGTCGCGCAGGGTCATCCACAGCTCGGTGCCCCAGCTCCTGGTGACCAGCCGGACGTCGGCGCCCGCGCCGGACGCGGTGCTGGTGGCCCGCCAGGTTGGCCCGGCCGGGTCGTCGTCCAGCAGCCGGGGCGCCAGCAGGACCCCGCCGAGCAGCACCAGGACCAGCGCGGCGGCCCCGGCCAGCACCGGCCACCGCGGCAGCAGCCGCCACCGCCGGCGGTCGGGTTCGGGCGCCGGTCCCGGCTCGGGCGGCAGCGGCCACAGCGCGGGCTCGGGCTCCGGGTCGTCGAACGGCAGCTCCAGGTCCTCCAGCCGCACCTGGCCCAGCAGCCCCGGCAGCGGCGCGAGCCGCACCATCTCCCGGCGGCACGTCCCGCAGCCGGACACGTGCCGCTCGAACACGGTCCGCTCCGCCGGGTCGAGCGAGCCGAGCAGGTAGGCGCCCAGCGCGACGGTGTGCGCGCAGCTCACGACCGGGTCACCCCCCGTTCCTCCAGCGCGTCGCGCAGCGCCCGCAGCGCGTAGAAGCAGCGCGACTTGACCGTGCCCGGCGGGATGCCCAGCACCACCGCCGCCTCGGCCACCGACCGCCTGCGGTAGTACAGCTCGACCACCACGTTCCGGTGGTCGGGGGTGAGCACGCGCAGCGCCTCGGCGACCTGCCAGCTCTGGAGCACGTGGTCCACGGCGTCGGCCACCGGCGGCAGGTGCTCGGCCTCGATCGGCACCTCCGCGTGCTTGCCGCCGCGCTTGCGGAAGCCGGAGATGACCAGGTTGCGCGCCACCGTGTAGAGCCAGGGCCCGGCCTCGTCCGGGGTCAGCCGGTCGGCGTGCCGCCAGGCCCGCAGCAGCGTCTCCTGGACCACGTCCTCCGCGTGCTGGTGGTCGCCGCCGACCAGGCGCAGGACGTAGCCGTGCAGCGGGCCGCGCCAACGGCCGTACAGCTGCCTGACGACATCTTCGCCACGGTCCACATCGGTGTACTACGCCACCGGCTCCCGGCGCGTTCAACGTTCCGCGAAACCTGTGGTGCCGCCCCGCGCCTCCGACCAGCGCTCCACGACCGAGTCCACCCGACCGGGGGTGGTGCCGGAACGCAGAGCGACGAGCAATTTCCGGCAGGCGGACTCCGGCCCCTCCGCGTTCACCTCGACCCGGCCGTCCCGCAGGTTGGCCGCGGAACCGACCAAGCCCAGCTCAAGGGCCCTGGACCGGGTCCACCACCGGAACCCGACGCCCTGCACGCGACCCCGCACCCACGCGGTGAGACGCACGGTCCGTTCTACTCCACCCACGACTTCACCCACGACAGCCATCCTGTTCCTTCACTCTTTAGTGGTACGGTGCGCGACCGTGAGTGCACGGCGCGGTAACCGATCCGTGATCGGCGGACTCGTCGGCCTGCTGCTCGGCGCGGCCGGGGCGACCGGCGTCGCCTTCGCCAGCCCGGAGCAGCTGGCCCCGTTCGTCGGGGACACCGCAGCACAGGGCTCCGCCCCGGACAACCGGACCGGTGTCGGCGGCGTGGGCGGCATCGGCGAGCCCGCGCGCACCGACGAGCCCGTGGTCCTGCCCACGACGACGGGGACGACGTCGACCGGGACCACGACCACCACGACGACGACCACCACCGGGTCGACCACCACCACGACCGGCACCACGACGACCACCACGACCAGCGAGCCGTCGACCGCGCCCACCACGACCACCGGGCCCGCCGAGGTGTTCCCGGAGGACGAGGTCGTGACCCTGGTCAACGAGGCGCGCGAACTCGCCGGCTGCGCGCCGCTGACCGTGGACGAGCGGGTGGTCGAGGCGGCGCGCAAGCACAGCACCGACATGGCGGAGCGCGGCTACTTCTCGCACACCACCCCCGACGGCGTGGACTTCGCCCAGCGGATGCGGACCGAGGGCTACCCGAACCCCGGCGGCGAGAACATCGCCAAGGGCCAGCGCTCGGCCAAGCAGGTCATGAACTCCTGGATGAACTCCGACGGGCACCGCCGCAACATCCTCAACTGCGGGTTCACCACCATCGGCGTCGGCCTGGACACCCGCGGCTGGTACTGGACCCAGAACTTCGGCTGGTAGACCACCTCCGAACGACCCTTGGGAGCACCGTTTGTACGAGACCCCGGAACCCGACCGCCCACGCCTGCGCGTGTCACCGCACGTGCTGCTGGCCGCGTCCGGTGTCGTCGTGTCGACGGTCTTCGCCGCGCTCGCCTCCCTGGCGGGCCCGACGACGGAGGCCGCCTCCACCGGTGCCACGCCGCGCGAGGACGTGGTGTCCCGCGACGTCCTCACCACGGTGCCCTCCAGCGGGACGTCGTCCTCGCCGGCGACGACGACCACGACGGGGACGACCACCACCACGGCCGAGTCGCCGACCGCCACCACGACGACCACCCCGCGCCGCACGCGCGTGACCACGGTGACCCGGCCGGACGGCACCACCACGACCACCACGGTCGAGGACACCCAGCCGCCCAACACCGGCACCCAGCAGCCCACGATCAAGCCCCCGGTCGAACCGCCGACCGAACCCTCGACGCCTTCTTCGCCGTCGATCCCGGTGGACCCCCCGAGTTCACCCCCCGTGGACCCGCCGAGTTCTACCCCGGCTCCGACCGGATCGACCACGCCTTAACGACCTCCTCCGCTTCCGGTTGCGGCCCACCACACGATCGTGTGGTGGGCCGCTCGAACGATGAGGTGGCCGCGGTGAGCCGCCGATAACCCGAGCACCTGACCATCCGACCGGGTTCCCACAGGGAGATGGTGTGTTCGAGGAAGCTCGTCAAGCTCCGCCGGGGCCGGAGGCGCCGAGGCCGAAGAAGAAGTACGCCACGGTGGCGCTGCTCGCCGCCGGCGGCGCCGTCGTCGCCACCGTGATCGCCGCCCTGGCGTCGGTGCTGGCCTCCGGCGGCCCGGAGGCCGTTCCCCCGGAGCCGAGGGCCGAGGTGAGCACCGCGGTGGAGACCTCGGTGGCGATCGCGCCGGACGGCAGCACGTCCACGGTCTTCGTCACCGTCTCCACCCGCGTGCCCGCGACCCAGCGCCGCGAGGCGGCCGGCCCGCCGAAGCCGGAGCGGCACGACCAGGCGCCGACGCGCGGACCGGAGCGGACGAGCGCCGCGCCGTCGCGGCCGCAGGCGACCCCGCAGCCGCCGAGCAGCCCGCCGAGCGACCCGCCGTCGTCCGCGGACCCGTCCCCGTCGTCGTCCTCCGCGGTCCCGTCGACCCCCGAGCCGACGTCCACGACCACCGGGGCCGCCTAGCTACCAGACGTCGCCGGCGCGCCAGTCGCAGGTGAGGTCCGCGAACAGGTCGACCGGCCGCACCGGCAGGACGAACACCCCGTCGTCCTCGTCCTCGGTGCGCCGGAGGCCCTCCGGCGTGAACGCGAACGTCCTCCCCCGCCACGGCTGCCACCCGCGCGCCGCGTAGAGCCCCAGGGCGTCCTCCGACGCGCTGAGCGCGCCGAGGTCGTACGCGCCGCGCACGACGTCCTCCAGGGCCGCCATCACCAGCCCGCCGACGCCCCGGCGGCGGTGGGTGGCCCGCACCGCGACGCCCTCCACGTACCCGACCCGCAGCACCCGCCCGCCGACGACCATCCGGCGCTGCACCACCGCGCCGTGCCCGATCAGCCCGCCGTCGTCCCGCACGAGGGCGTGCACGCCGCCCAGGGCGTGCTCCCAGTCCTCGTCGGAGAACTCGCCGTCGAACGCCTCGTCGAGCAGGGCGCGGGCGGCCGCGCGGTCGGCCTCGGGCAACTGCCAGGTGTGGACTACCGATACAGGTGACACGCCTCACACCCTATGCGCGTCACGTCCCGCCTCCCCACCTCGCTCCAGGTGCGACGGGAAGGACGGGGGACATGGCAGAGCACATCGTGGTGATCGGCGCGGGGTACGCGGGGCTGGCGGCGGCCAAGCTGGCGGCGAGGTGGACCGACGCCCGGGTCACCCTGGTCAACGAGCGGGACCGGTTCGTCGAGCGGGTCCGGCTGC
The DNA here is from genome assembly GCF_042658445.1 of Saccharothrix lopnurensis. Taxonomy (NCBI): domain Bacteria; kingdom Bacillati; phylum Actinomycetota; class Actinomycetes; order Pseudonocardiales; family Pseudonocardiaceae; genus Saccharothrix; species Saccharothrix lopnurensis. The sequence goes on from NZ_JBHSQO010000003.1 coordinate 300,856, forward strand.
ACCAGCTGGCGGCCGGGCAGCGGTTGCGCGAGCTCCCGCTCGCGGACCTGCTCGGCGGGACGGGCGTGGAACTCGTGGTGGACCGGGTCACCGGCATCGACGCCGACACCCGGGAGGTGCGGCTCACCGGCGGCGCCCTGACCTACGACCGGCTGGTCTACGCACTGGGCAGCCGGACCGACCTCGGCGTCCCGGGCGCCGCCGAGCACGCGCACTCGGTGTCGACCGCGGAGGACGCGGAGGCACTGGCCGGCGCGCTGCGGACCGCCCGCGCGGTGACCGTGGTCGGCGGTGGGCTGACCGGGATCGAGGCGGCCGCGGAGCTGGCCGAGTCGCGGCCGGACCTGGCCGTGCTGCTGGTGACCGGCGGCCGGTTCGGGGCGGCCCTGTCGGCGAAGGGGGCGCGGCACGTGCGCGCCGCGTTCGACCGGCTGGGCGTCCGGGTGCGCGACCACGCGACCGTGGCCGAGGTCCGCGCGGACGGCCTGCTGCTCGGCACCGGCGAGCACCTGCCGGCCGACGCGGTGGTGTGGACGGCGGGCTTCCGGGTGCCGGGGCTGGCCCGCGAGGCCGGGTTCGAGGTGGACGCGCACGGGCGCCTGGTCGTCGACGAGACCCTGGCCTCGGTCTCGCACCCCGAGGTCGTGGGCGTCGGCGACGCGGCCGCGATCCGGCGACCGGACGGGCTGGAGCTGCGCATGGCGTGCGCGACGGGGTTGCCGACCGCCCAGCAGGCCGTGCGGGCGCTGGCGAGCCGCCTGGCCGGCCGGGAGCCGCGACCGGTGCGCTTCCGGTACGTCAACCAGTGCGTCAGCCTGGGCCGCCGGGACGGGCTGATCCAGTTCACCCGCGCCGACGACAGCCCGGTCGAGCGCGTGCTGACCGGGCGCGCGGCGGCCCGCTACAAGGAGCTGGTGGTGCGCGGCACGGTCCTGTTCGAGCGGCACCCCGCGCTGCCCGTCGGCTGAGGGCCCCGAGCCCCGGACCGAGGGCCCCGGCTCAGGGCTCGAAGCGGTAACCCATCCCCGGCTCGGTCACCAGGTGCCGGGGGTGGGCGGGCTCCGGCTCCAGCTTGCGGCGCAGCTGCGCCAGGTACACGCGCAGGTAGTGGGTCTCCCTCGCGTACTGCGGCCCCCACACCTCCTGGAGCAGCTGCTTCTGCGCCACCAGCCGGCCCCGGTTGCGGGCCAGGATCTCCAGCAGGCCCCACTCGGTGGGCGTCAGGTGCACCTCGACGCCGCCCCGGAGCACCTTCTTCGCCGCCAGGTCCACGGTGAACGACGCCGTCTCCACGACCGCGTCCTCCCCCTCCGCGACCGCGGCGCGCCGCACCGCCGCCCGCAGCCGGGCCAGCAGCTCGTCCATCCCGAACGGCTTGGTCACGTAGTCGTCCGCGCCCGCGTCGAGCGCCTCGACCTTGTCGGTGGAGTCGACGCGGGCGGACAGCACGATGATCGGCACGGTCGTCCACCCGCGCAGCCCGGCGATCACCTCGGTGCCGTCCACGTCGGGCAGGCCCAGGTCGAGCACCACCACGTCCGGCTTGCCCTCAGCGGCCACCTTGAGCGCGGCCGTGCCGTCGTGCGCGGTCAGCACCGCGTAGCCGCGCGCGGACAGGTTGATCCGCAGGGCCCGCACGATCTGCGGCTCGTCGTCGACCACCAGCACCTTGGTCACGCTGAGACACTACGCCGGGCAATCGGCGGGACGCCGCGCACGATCACCCACCGCGCACTTCCTGATGCGCTCTTGACGCCCCCGGCTGTGCTGTTTATGCCGTTTTGACGCTCCGGTCTCCGCATCGGTGCGGACACCGTGAGTACATCCGGGTGCGAATGAATTCATTCTCTGGACAGCAGTAGTGCGATAGTGCGAATGTCCTGTCCGAATTCGGACACTTGCTCACAGACGGTGAGCCGCGAGGAGGTCTTTGATGACCACCAGTGTGACCAACCAGAGCGTGACCAATCAGGACGCCTTACAGCTCGTGGTCGCCGTTCACCGGCTGATCCGCAGCCTGCGCCAGTCCGCTTCCGTCCGGCGGCTCCAGCCCACCCAGCTGCTCGTGCTGGCGGAGCTGGCGTCGCAGGGCCCGATGCGGATCGGCGAGATCGCGGTGCGGGCCCTGTGCTCGCAGCCCACGGCGACCACGGTGGTGACGGGCCTGGAGTCCAACGGGCTGGTGCGCCGCGAGGCCGACCCCGCCGACGGGCGGGCGACCATCGTCGAGCTGACCGTCCTCGGCCGGGACACCATCCTGTCCCTGGCCCACGGAGAAGCGGAACTGCTGTCCGAGCGGCTTTCCCGGCTCACCACCGAAGAACGGGAAAGCCTGCGGTCGGTCACCCCGTTACTGCGAAGACTTGCCGATCCCGCCCGGTGAGGCCGGACCCGACCGGTCAACCCCGCGGGCGCGGTTGACAGCGGGGGCACGAATACGAGGAACGGTTCATGAACGGCTCCCGCCTGACCGCCGTGCCGCACCGCCGGCACGGCTCGCCCTCGCGCCCGTAAACGGCCAGCGACCGGTCGAAGTAACCCGACTGGCCGTTCACGTTGACGTAGAGCGCGTCGAACGAGGTGCCGCCCTCGCCCAGCGCCTCGTGCATGACGCGGGTGGCGTGCGCGAGCAGTTCGGCGGTCTTCGGCCGGCTGAGCTTCTCCGCGGCCCGCAGCCCGTGCAGGCGGGCGCGCCACAGCGCCTCGTCGGCGTAGATGTTGCCCACGCCCGACACCAGGGTCTGGTCGAGCAGGGCGCGCTTGACCTCGGTCCGCCGCCGGCGCAGCGCGGACACCGCGGCCTCGGCGTCGAACGCCGGGTCCATCGGGTCGCGCGCGATGTGCGCCACCGGCTGGGGCAGCTGCGCGCCGTCGACCTCCACGATCTCGGCCAGCGCGAGCCCGCCGAACGTGCGCTGGTCCACGAAGCGCAGCTCCGGGCCGCCGTCGGCGAACCGCAGGCGCACCCGCAGGTGCTTCTCGTCCGGCGCGCCGACCGGCTGGACCAGCATCTGGCCGCTCATGCCGAGGTGCGCCAGCATCGCGTCGCCGCCCGAGAGGTCGACCCAGAGGTACTTGCCCCGCCGGCGCGCGGCGAGCAGGGTCTGCCCGGCCAGGCGCACGGCGAAGTCCGCCGCACCGGGCAGGTGGCGGCGGATCGCTCGCGGGTGGAGGACCTCGACCGCGGCGACGGTCCTCCCGGCGGCGTGCTCGTGCAGACCTCGGCGGACGACCTCTACCTCGGGCAGCTCGGGCACGGTCGGTCGGTCAGTCCTCGGACTCGCGCGCGGCGGCCTCGGCCTGCTCCTGCTCCAGCTCCTCCAGCCGCTCGTAGGCGGCGGCCTGCGGCTTGGTCGGCTTGAGCATCCAGCCGCCCTGCTGGGCGGTGTCGCGCACCAGCACCAGGCCCTGGATACCACCGTTGCGGGAGGCGTTCAGCGGACGGGCCGGGCGGGTGTGACGCGCGCGGCGGTTCGTCCGGACGTTCGTGGCATACATTTCGGCGTCAGTCTTCCTGAGTAGGTGAAGCCTGCGTGTTCGCCGAGTCGGGAACGTGGCCGTTGCCGGTCGTCGTGGGTTCCTGCTCCACGGCGACCCGCTCGTGCAGCACGCGGTAGGCGGCTTTCGCCGCTTTCTGCTCGGCTTCCTTCTTCGTGCTCCCGTCACCGGTGCCGTGCGGTCGACCACCGACGTACACCGTGGCGGTGAACTCCTTGCGGTGGTCCGGGCCCTGGTCGTCGACCCGGTACTCGGGCACGCCGAGACCCTCCGACGCGGTGAGCTCCTGGAGACTGGTCTTCCAGTCCAGGCCCGCACCGCGACGCGGCGCCTCGACGAGCAACGGGTCGAACAGGTGGTGGACCACCGTGCGCGCGGTGTCGATGCCGAACTGGAGGTACACCGCGCCGATGACGGCTTCCAGGCCGTCCGCGAGGATGCTGGCCTTGTCCCTGCCGCCGGTCAGCTCCTCGCCGCGACCGAGCAGCAGGTGGCCGCCCAGCCCGTCCTCGCCCAGACCCCGGGCGACGCCGGCCAGGGCGTGCATGTTCACCACGCTCGCGCGGAGCTTGGCGAGCTGACCCTCGGGCAGGTCCGGGTGCGTGCGGTACAGGTGGTCCGTGACGACCAGGCCCAGCACCGCGTCACCGAGGAACTCCAGCCGCTCGTTGGGCGGCAGGCCACCGTTCTCGTACGCGTACGAGCGGTGCGTCAAGGCGAGCGTCAGCAGCTCGGCGTCCAACGGGACGCCGAGCGCTTCGAGCAACGGGGCGCGGTCGGCGGACCGACCGCGCGACGACCGACTACCCCCCACGATTCGCCGCTTACCTTCGCCAGAGGGGGTCAGGCCGGCTGGACGACCTGGCGGCCGGCGTACTGGCCGCAGTTCGAACAGGCGACGTGCTGCGGCTTCGGCTGGCGGCAGGCCTTGTTCTGGCAGGCCACCAGGTGCACGGCAGCGGTCTTCCACTGAGCGCGGCGCGAGCGCGTGTTCGAGCGCGACATCTTCCGCTTCGGGACGGCCACGACTAGTTCTCCTCTGGATTGTCACGAGTCCCGCCGAACCGCTCGTGAAGAGCCGCCCAGCGGGGGTCAATCGTCTCATGCCCGTGATCGGGGCCGAGATCAGCCAGCTTCCCGCCGCAGTCGACGCACAGCCCGGGGCAGTCCGGCGAGCACAGCGGCACCTGCGGCAGCGCGAGCACCAGGGCGTCGCGCACCACGGGTTCGAGGTCGATCAGGTCGTCGCGCAGACGGCTGACCTCGTCCTCGTCGGTGGTCTCGTCGGTGGTGCTGTCCGGGTAGGCGTACAGCTCGGTCAGCTCCACCTCGACCTCGGCCGACAGCGGCTCCAGGCAGCGCGAGCACTCCCCTTCGACCACCGTCCTGGCCGTGCCGGTCACGAGCACACCCTCGACCACCGATTCCAGCAGGAGGTCGAGTTCGACCGCACCCCCCGCCGGCACCGCGATCACGTCCCGGAGGCCGAGGCCCTCGGCGGGCACCGACCTGCTGGTCCTGCGGCTGGAGCCCGCACGACGTCCGAGGTCCCTGGTGTCGATGACCCAGGGCCCGGTGGCTGTGGAACGCGCGGAGGCGTGACGATGCTCAGACATGGTGTTTGGTGTGCTGTCGCGGACCTACCGCAACCAGCCGGTCAAGGGTACGGGACAACCGGCGCGGAGGCGAAATCGGCAGGTGGGACATCGTCCGTTCGAAGGTCTGGTGGGTGGACCGGGCCCGGTCGGGCGCCGGTCTAGTCGCGGTAGTCGAAGGGCGCGGCGGCGCTGGCCACGACGGGGCCGCGCAGGTGCGAGCGCCCCTTGCCGACGCTGCGCAGGGTGTGCGCGAGCAGGTCCTCGAAGTCGGCGAGCTTGCCGTCCACGTACGCGTCGCACTCGCTGCGCAGCCGGACCGCCTCGGTCTGGGCGGCCTCCAGGACGCGCGCGGCCTCGTTGTGGGCGGCCTGCACGACCTCGGTCTGGGTGACCAGGCGCGACTGCTCCGCCCGGCCCTCCTCGATCGCGCGCTCGTAGTTGGCCCGGCCCGCCTGGACCATGCGGTCGGCCTCGGCGTGGGCGCGGCCCACCAGGTCCTCGTACTCCTTGCGGCCCGCGGCCACGGTGCGGTCGGCCTGGTCCTGGGCCTCGGCCACCATCCGCTCGGCGCGGGCCCGCGCCTCGGACAGCATCCGCTCGGCCTCGTGCTGGGCCTCGGCCACCATGCGCTCGGCGTCCGAGCGGGACTTGCTCACGTTCTGCTCGGCGTCGTGCTGGGCCTTGCCGACCAGCTCGTCGCGGTGGTCGAGCACGTCCTGCGCGTCGTCCAGCTCCGCGGGGATGGCGTCGCGCACGTCGTCGAGCAGTTCGAGCACGTCACCGCGCGGGACGACGCACCCGGAGGTCATCGGCACGCCGCGCGCTTCCTCGACGATCGTGACCAGCTCGTCGAGGGCCTCGAACACCCGGTACACGTCACACTCCTCGCGCCCACAGCAGTACCCGTACCAGTGTGCCCTGCCGCTCGCGATCGCGCCGGGAGATCGCCCCAGCGTGTCCGACCACCCCGCGAGTCGAACACCCGGAACGACCGTGTCGAACGCTCAGGACGGGTGAGTTCCACGTTCGGAGCGGCCGAATCGCGCACCCCGCTGCGCCGAACGGTCCTTCGGGACACCGAAATCGAACGCGAGTGTCGAACTCGGGTGTCCCGGGTGTTCGACACGGTGGTTCCGAAGGTTCGACACGGTGGGCGCGGGTGTTCGACTCGCGAGCGCGTCAGCGGCGTTCGGCCAGGCGGGCGAGCAGGCGGTCCTTGATCGACGGCGGGAGCAGGCTCGACACGTCGCCGCCGTAGGTGGCCACGTCCTTGACCAGGGAGCTGGCCAGGAAGCTGTAGATCGGGTTGGTCGGCATGAACAGCGTCTCCACCCCGGTGAGCTGGTGGTTCATCTGCGCCATCTGCAACTCGTAGTCGTAGTCGCTCACCGCGCGCAGGCCCTTGACGATGGCCTGGATGTCGTTCTCCCGGCAGTAGTCGACCAGCAGGCCGTGCCAGGCGTCGACGCGGACGTTCGGCCACTGCGCGGTCACCTCGCGCAGCATCTCGGTGCGCTCCTCGACCGAGAACAGCGTCTTCTTGTTCTTGTTGATCATCACCGCGATGACGACCTCGTCGAAGAGCTTCGCCGCTCTGCCGATGATGTCCAGGTGTCCGTTGGTGGCCGGGTCGTAGGAGCCGGGGCACACGGCACGCGTCATGGTTTCGGACCGTAGCACCCGATCGGACGCACCCACTCAGGGCGTGGTCCGCATCACCCGCCGGCGTCGACGTGTTCGGCCCAGTGCAGGGCCGTGTCGCCATAACGCTTGCCGCGCAAGGATTCCACGGCGGGCGGCCAGACCGGTTCGGCGCCCCGCGCGTCCCGCTCCACGACCACCAGCGTCCCCGGCGCGGTCCACCCGTTCTCCACCAGCGCCGACAGCACCCGGTTGAGCTGGTCGTCGCCGACCGCGTACGGCGGATCGGCGAACACCAGGTCGCACGGCGCTTCGGGCGGCGTGCCCACGACGGCCTCCGCGGTGCGGTTGAGCACCACCGCGCCGGGCAGCCCGAGCGACCTCGCGTTGCCCTTCAGCACTTCGGCAGCCCGCTTGTCCGATTCCACGAACGTGGCCCGCGCCGCGCCGCGCGACAGCGCCTCGAAGCCGAGCGCGCCGGACCCCGCGTACAGGTCGAGCACCACCGCCCCGTCGAGGCTCGCGAAGGACTCCAGCGAGCTGAACAACGCCTCGCGCACGCGCTCGGAGGTGGGTCGGGTGACGCGCGGCGGCACCCGGAGCCGGCGCCCGCCCGCCACACCCGCGACGATCCTGGTCACCCGGTCATCGTCCCAGGCGCGCGCCGCCGGCGACGGCCGGCACCCGGCGAGGCGGGGAACGCCACGTCGGCGGCCGGGCCGGCGCGCACGCCGACGGTCCGGGCCGGGCCGCGGCCGCCCGTCACCACCGCGGTTCCCGTCAGGCGAGCGCCTGCCACCACCCGTCGACCGAGGGGGGTTCGTCGACGTTGATCCGCTCACCCGGACGGGGGACGGCGAGCGGGACGCCGTGGGCCTTGGCCTCCCGCCACACCCGCTCCACGGGCTCGGACCAGTCGTGCAGCGCGAGGTTGAACGTGGCCCAGTGCACCGGGACCAGCAGCCCGCCGCGCACGTCGCGGTGCGCGGCCACGCCCTCCTCTGGCGTCATGTGGATGTCGGGCCAGCCGGGCCCGTACGCGCCGATCTGGACCAGCGAGGCGTCGAACGGCCCGTGCTCCTCGCCGATCCGCCGGTAGCCGTCGAAGTAGCCCGTGTCGCCGCTGTAGTAGACGCGGTGCCGCGGCCCCTTGAGCACCCACGAGGCCCACAGCGTGTTGTCCCGGTCGAAGCCGCGGCCGGAGAAGTGCTGCGCGGCGGTCGCGACGAGCGTGATCCCGGCGACCTCGTGCGACTCGTCCCAGTCCAGCTCCACGATCCGGTGCTCCGGCACCCGCCAGCGGCGCAGGTGCGCGCCGATGCCCAGCGGCACCACGAAGACCGCCTCCTGGTCCCGCGTGAGCGCCCGCACGGTGGCCAGGTCGAGGTGGTCGTAGTGGTCGTGCGAGATGACCACCGCGTCCACCCGGCCGACCTCGTCCAGCCGGTGCGGCACCGGGTGCAGCCGCCGCGGGCCGACCGCCTGGGACGGTGAGCAGCGCTCGCTCCACACCGGGTCGAGCAGCACCCGCGCCCCGTCGATCTCCACGAGCGTGGACGCGTGCCCGTACCAGGTGAGGTGCAGGCCGTCGCCGGCCGGCCCGAGCCCGACGGGCGGCACCAGCGGCACCTCGCCGACCGGCCGCCGCCGCCGGCCGCCGAAGAACATCTCGCGCACGGTGCCCGCCGCGGCGTCCGGCGGCATGGTGCTGGTCCGGTGCGCGTTGTGGAACTTCCCGTCGCGGTACCGGGGCGACCGCCGCACCCGCTCGTCGCCGGGCCTGCCGCCCAGCGCGACCGGCACGTCCCGCGCGGCCCACGCGAGGGCGCCGGCGGAGAGGGCGAGCAGTGCGGCGGTGACCTTCTTCATGGAGCCTCCAACGCGGGGCCGGAGCACTCGGTTCCCCGGCGGGCCGTGACCGGCGCCACCCGGAGAGGAACCGGGGTCGGGCACGCGCCCGACCCCGGCCCGGCTCACTCCAGCACGATCAGCAGGTCGCCGCCCTCCACCTGCTGCACGCCCCGCACCGCCAGGCGCTTGACCCGACCGGCGCGCGGCGCGGTGATCGCGGCCTCCATCTTCATCGCCTCGATGGTCGCGACCGTCTGCCCGGCCTCGACCGCCTCGTCCTCGGCCACGCTCGGCGTGACCACGCCCGCGAACGGCGCGGCGACGTGGTCGGGGTTGCCGCGGTCGGCCTTCTCCGCCACCGGCACCTCGCTGGCCACCGACCGGTCGCGCACCTGGATCGGCCGCAGCTGGCCGTTGAGCACGGCCATGACCGTGCGCACCCCGCGCTCGTCGGCCTCGCCGATGGCCTCCAGGCCGATCAGCAGCCGCACGCCCGGCTCCAGGTCGACCTGGTACTCCTCGCCCGGCTTGAGGCCGTAGAAGAAGTCCTTGCTGCCGAGCACGCTGGTGTCGCCGTACGCCTCCCGGTGCGCCAGGTACTCCTTGGTCGGCCCGGGGAACAGCAGGCGGTTGAGCGTGGCGCGGCGGTCGGTCTCCAGGCCCTTCTCGTCCTCCTCGGTGAGGTCCGCCACGCCCTTGGGCGCGGGCCGGCCCTGGAGGGCCTTGCTGCGGAACGGCTCGGGCCAGCCGCCGGGCGGGTCGCCCAGCTCGCCGTGCAGGAAGCCGATCACCGAGGCCGGGATGTCGAAGCGGCCCGGGTCGGCCTCGAAGTCACCCGGCTCCACACCCGCGCCCACCAGGTGCAGCGCCAGGTCGCCCACGACCTTGGACGAGGGGGTCACCTTGACCAGCCGGCCGAGCATCCGGTCGGCCGCGGCGTACATGGCCTCGACCTCCTCGAACTTCTGCCCGAGGCCCAGCGCCACCGCCTGGGTGCGCAGGTTGGACAGCTGGCCGCCGGGGATCTCGTGCGTGTAGACGCGGCCGGTGGGGCCGGGGATGCCCGACTCGAACGGCGCGTAGACCTTGCGCACGGACTCCCAGTACGGCTCCAGGTCGCAGACCGCCCGCAGGTCCAGGCCGGTGGCCCGGTCGGTGTGGTCGGTCGCCGCGACGATCGCCGACAGCGGCGGCTGCGACGTGGTGCCCGCCATCGACGCGACCGCGCCGTCCACCGCGTCCACACCGGACTGGACGGCCGCCAGGTAGGTGGCCAGCTGGCCGCCCGCCGTGTCGTGGGTGTGCAGGTGCACCGGCAGGTCGAACTCCTCGCGCAGCGCGCTCACCAGCCGGGCCGCGGCGGGCGGGCGCAGCAGGCCCGCCATGTCCTTGACCGCGAGCACGTGCGCGCCCGCGCCCACGATCTGCTCGGCCAGCCTGAGGTAGTAGTCGAGCGTGTAGAGGCGCTCGGCGGGGTCGGACAGGTCGGCGGTGTAGCAGAGCGCGACCTCGGCGACCGCCGTGCCGGTCTCGCGGACCGCCTCGATGGCCGGGCGCATCTGCTCGACGTCGTTGAGCGCGTCGAAGATGCGGAAGACGTCGATACCGGTCTTGGTCGCCTCCTGGACGAAAGCGCTGGTCACAGCCTCGGGGTAGGGCGTGTAACCGACCGTGTTGCGACCGCGCAGCAGCATCTGGAGGGTGATGTTGGGCACGGCCTCGCGCAGCGCGGCGAGGCGTTCCCACGGGTCCTCGGCGAGGAAGCGCAGCGCCACGTCGTAGGTCGCGCCGCCCCACGCCTCCAGCGACAGCAGCTGCGGCGCCATGCGCGCCACGTGCGGCGCGACGGCCAGCAGGTCCTTGGTGCGCACGCGGGTGGCCAGCAGCGACTGGTGCGCGTCGCGGAACGTGGTGTCCGTGACGCCCAGCGCCGTGCTCTCCCGCAGCCACCGGGCGAAGCCCTCCGGGCCCAGCTCGACCAGCTTCTGCTTGGAGCCGGCGGGCGGCTCGGCGGCCAGGTCGACGGCCGGCAGCTTCTGCCGGGGGTCCACCGCGGCCGGGCGGGGGCCGTTGGGCTTGTTCACCGTGACGTCGGCCAGGTAGGTGAGCATGCGCGTGCCGCGGTCGGCCGGGGTGCGGGCGGTGAGCAGGTGGGGGCGCTTCTCGATGAACGAGGTGGTGACGCGGCCCTCGTAGAAGTCCGGGTCGTCCAGCACCGCCTGGAGGAACGGGATGTTGGTGGACACTCCGCGGATGCGGAACTCCGCCACGGCGCGGCGGGCGCGGGCCACGGCGGCCTCGAACGTGCGGCCGCGGCAGGTCAGTTTGACCAGCATCGAGTCGAAGTGGGCGCTGATGGCCGTGCCGACGCCGGTGGTGCCGCCGTCCAGGCGCACGCCGGAGCCGCCCGGCGAGCGGTAGGCGCTGATCATGCCGGTGTCGGGGCGGAACCCGTTGGCGGGGTCCTCGGTGGTGATGCGGCACTGGAGGGCCGCGCCGCGCAGGTGCACGGTCTCCTGGCTCAGGCCCAGGTCCGCCAGGGTCCGGCCGCTGGCGATGCGCATCTGGGACTGCACCAGGTCCACGTCGGTCACCTCCTCGGTGACCGTGTGCTCGACCTGGATGCGCGGGTTCATCTCGATGAAGACGTAGTTGCCGTGCGGGTCGAGGAGGAACTCGACCGTGCCCGCGTTGCGGTAGCCGATGTGGCGGGCGAACCGCACCGCGTCGCCGCACATGCGCTCGCGCAGCTCGGGGGGGAGGTTGGGCGCGGGCGCGATCTCGATGACCTTCTGGTGGCGGCGCTGCACCGAGCAGTCCCGCTCGAACAGGTGCATCACGTCGCCCTCGCCGTCGGCGAGGATCTGCACCTCGATGTGGCGGGGCTCGACCACCGCCTGCTCCAGGAAGACGGTCGGGTCCCCGAACGCGGACTCGGCCTCGCGAGAGGCGGCTTCGAGGGACTCGCGCAGCGCGCCGCGGTCCTCCACGCGCCGCATACCGCGACCGCCACCGCCCGCCACGGCCTTGACGAAGACCGGGAAGGTGATGTCCTCCGCGGCCCGCAAGAGGGTCTCCACGTCGCTGGAGGGCTCGCTGGACCTGAGCACGGGCAGGCCGGCCTCGCGGGCCGCGGCGATGGCGCGGGCCTTGTTGCCGGTCAGCTCCAGCACCTCGGCGGGCGGGCCCACGAAGGTGATGCCCGCCTCGGCGCACGCCTTGGCCAGCTCGGGGTTCTCGGAGAGGAAGCCGTAGCCGGGGTAGATCGCGTCGGCGCCCGCCTTGCGGGCCGCCTTGATGATCTCCTCGACGGACAGGTAGGCCCGTACCGGGTGACCGGGCTCACCGATCTCGTAGGACTCGTCGGCCTTCAGCCTGTGCAGGGAGTTGCGGTCCTCGTGGGGGAAGACGGCAACCGTGCCGGCGCCCAGTTCATAGGCAGCGCGAAAGGCCCGGATCGCGATCTCGCCGCGGTTGGCGACGAGGACCTTGCGGAACATTCGGCGTTCCCTCCCGGTAACTCGGCGGTGAATCAAGGCACGTTACCGCGCGCGTTCCGCTCCTCGGGAGTTCCATCTCACGTGACGGACGTCATCGTGATCGGTCACTCTTTCCCGCAAGGCCGGTGCGACCTGGGAGCACGCCCCGGGATTCTCCCCCGCGCGCGGCCCGCGCGCAGCCCGCTGGAAGGCGGTACGGCGGGGAAGGCGAGGGGTGCTCGGCCGGTCCGCCCGACCCTCCCCGAACCTCACCCGACAGAGAGCTTGCCCCCGGTCGAACACCTGTTCGAGAATAACCCCATGAACCCCATCACACCGCCCCTCGCCCAGCCCCCCTCCCCCGCCTTGGCGTTCCCCTCGATCGCCCTGCCCGACGAACGGATTTCACGACGCTGCACGCCCGACCGATTACGGTGTGTTCACCGCATCGAGTGACCACTGCCGGCGTGTTCTCGGTAGGGTTGACCCATGGCCGGGGCTGAAGGGACTGGGCAGCCTGCTGCCCGCACCCATTTCGACGTCGTTCTGCGCGGGTACAACCAACGCCAGGTGAACGAGCGCGTGACGCGCCTGGAGTTCGACCTCAAGAACTCCACCAGAGCGCGTGAGGCGGCGTCGGCCCAGGTCGCCGAGCTGACGAAGCTGCTCAACGGCACGCGTGCGGAGCTGGACAAGGTCAAGGGCCAGCTGAACAACCTGGCCAACAGCCCGGTCAACGCGTCCAACGTCACCGAGCGCGTGCGCGTGATGATGACGTTGGCGGAGGAGGAGATCGCCGACATCCGCAAGGCGGCGCAGGACCAGGCGAACGCCACGCGCGCCGAGGCCGACCGCGCGGCGGCCGAGGGCAGGGCGGCGCACCAGCGGGCGATGGCCGAGCTGGAGGACCGGCGCCGGCAGCTGGAGGCGGCGCACCTCCAGCGGACCACCGAGCTGGAGCGGCAGCACGAGGAGCGGCGCGCCGAGCTGGAGAAGTCGCACGAGGAGCTGCGGGCGAAGCTCAACGCCGAGCACGAGGCCCTGGTGGCCGAGGCCCGCGCGGACCGCGAGCGGGCGACCGCGGAGTTCGAGGCGAAGGCCGCCGAGCTGGAGGCGAGGCGGACCGAGCTGGAGCAGAAGTACAAGGGCTACCACGACGACCTGGACAAGGAGTACGACGACCTGCGCACCACGCTCCACAAGGAGCACGAGGTGCACGTGGTCGAGGCGAAGGCCGAGGCCGCGAAGCTCCTCGAAGCCGCTCGCGCGGAGACCGCGGAGCTGCGGGCCGAGACGCAGCGGCAGATCGCGGAGCTGGAGTCCGAGGCGCTGGCCAAGGCGGAGAAGGCGATCGGCGAGGCCAACGCGCAGGCGGAGCGGACCGTCTCCGAGGCCAACGCCCGCGCCGAGAAGACGGTCACCGAGGCGGACGCCCACGCCACGCGCCGCACCACCGCCGCGGACCGGAAGCTGACCCAGCTCCACGCGGTGCACGAGGAGCTGACCAAGCAGTTCGCCGCGGCTCACGACGCGATGACCCGCGCGGTCGGCACCCTCACGCCGCTGGAGGGTGACCTGGCCCTCACCGGTGGCGGCGCTGGTGCCGACGGCGGTGGCGACGCTGATGCCGGTGCCGGTGCCGGTGTGGACACGGGTCCCAGCGCTGCCGCCGAGAAGACCTCGGCGGACAGGGGCGTGGACAAGAGCGCGGACAAGGGCGTCGCGGAGAAGACCGCTACCGACAGCACCACCGCCGGTACGGCCGCTGCCGACGCGACTGACACCGACGACGAGACCACCGTGGTGACGCGGAAGCCCGCCGCCGGTGGGGCCGGAGTCGGTGCGAGCCCGGCCGGGCCGAAGGCTGCCGCCAACGCCGGTGGGGCGAAGGCCGGTGGCGCGCGGACCGGTGGCGTGAGGGTTGGCGGCGGGGCAGCTCAGGCCGAGGTCAACCAGTCCGAGCCGCCCACCACCAAGCTGCCCATCCTCAAGAAGGGCGGCAGGTAGTCCTCAGGGGTGGCGGGGTCGCGGGGTCGGCCGGCTGGGCTCTGGTCCACGTCACCCCGGCCTGATCGACCGGCTGGCCCCTGGGGCTGGCTGGCTCCCGAGTCCGGCTGGCCTCCAGGTCCGGTTCGTGCTCAGATCCGGCTGGCCCCTGGGTCCGGGTCGCGCCCGGGTCCGGGTCGCGCCCGGCCACGATGTCGAGAGGCCGGATTCGGCGGGGGTCCGGCCTGGTCGGGCCAGGGAGCCGAGTAGCTCGATCCGCAGCCGCCTACCCGCCTGCCTACCTTGCCTGCCCGCCTTGCCCGCCTGCCCGCCTACCTCGCCCGCCCTACTGCGGAATTTCCTCCGCCGGGACGACCTGCGCCTGGTTGGGCACGACCACGTCGACCGGTCCACCCCAGTCGCGGAACCGGGTGGCGGAGCGCTTGACCACCTTCCCGTCCAGTTCGAACCGGTACTCGGCCTTCAGCGGCACCGAGGTGTCGTCCACCCACACCGACGCGGCGATCTTCACGCCGTACTCGGCCAGCTGGGTGTGCTGGAGCTGGATGTCCGGGTCCTCGATGGTCTTGGCCATCTTGAAGGTGTCGACGACCAGGTCGTACCGCGTCACCGGCACCCCGTCGAGGTCCTCGGTCGCGCGCGCGACGATCAGCGCCGCCCTCGGCTGGAGGTAGTCCAGCTCGGCCCCCACCGTCGCGCTCGGGCCGAAGCCGCGCAGCAGCGCGCCCAGCTCGGCGCTGTTGCCCGCCGTGTAGTAGCCCCACTCCTTGCCCGCCGGCATGGGCGCGCCCGCGACCCGCACGTACGTCCCGCCGGGCACCAGGACCAGCGACGTCCGGTTCGGGGCCTGCCCGCCGGTCGAGACGTCCATGTCCATCGACGCGCTCACCCCGCCGCCGGAGTAGCGCACCACGCCGTTCACGACGTTGCTCACGTCCAGGCCCTGCCCGTCGGTGGCGAACCCCTCGGTGCGGAACGAGGCGGTGGCCAGCTCGGTCCGCCGCTGCTCGACGCGGTCGGCGAGCAACGCCAGGTCGCCCCTGGGCGGGGACGAGGTGGTCGGGGCCGGGTCGCCGGACGGCGCGGTCGAGCAGGCGACCAGCGCCAGCGGAACCAGGGCGAGCAGGAATCGGCGCACGAGTCAGGGTAACCGCACCCGGCCCGCGCCTTCTCCAGGTGCTCCAGCCCGCGCCACGCCTCCCCCGGGTACCCCGCCCGCGCTACGCCTTCTCCAGGTACTCCGCCCGCTCGTCGTCCAGCAACCCAGCCACCAGCAGCGCCAGGCCGGGGTGCGCCACCAGGTCCGGATCGGCGTCCACGACCCCCTGCGCCACCACCCGCGCCTCGGTGATCACGTCCTCGTCGCGCAGCAGCGACAGCATCTTCAGCCCGGACCGCGTACCCGACTGGGCCGCGCCGAGGATGTCGCCCTCGCGCCGCAGCTCCAGGTCCAGCTGCGCCAGCTCGAACCCATCCACAGTGGACTCCACGGCCCGCAGCCGGGCCATGGTGGAGGTGCCCTCCGGCATCTCCGTGACCAGCAGGCACAGCCCCGGCGCGCTGCCCCGCCCGACCCGGCCGCGGAGCTGGTGCAGCTGGCTCACGCCGAACCGGTCCGCGTCCATGATCACCATGACGGTGGCGTTGGGCACGTTCACGCCGACCTCGACCACGGTCGTGGCCACGAGCACCTGCACCTGGTTGGCCGCGAACGCCCGCATCACGGCGTCCTTGTCGTCCGGGGGCATCCGGCCGTGCAGGACGTCGACCCGCAGGCCCCGCAGCGGCCCCTCGACCAGCCGGTTGGCCACGTCCACCACGGCCAGCGGCGGCCGCCGGTCGGAGCCGTCCTCCTTCGGCGGCTCCTCCGCGCCCTGCTCCGCACCCGACGCCGACTCGTCGCCGTCGCCGATGCGCGGGCACACCACGTACACCTGGTGGCCCTTGCCGACCTCCTCGCGGATGCGCTGCCAGGCCCGGTCCAGCCAGGCCGGCTTCTCCGCCACCGGCACCACGGACGTGCTGATGGGCGACCGCCCGGCGGGCAGCTCCCGCAGCGCCGAGACCTCCAGGTCGCCGTACACGGTCATGGCGACCGTGCGCGGGATCGGGGTGGCCGTCATCACCAGCACGTGCGGCGTGGAGCCGCCGGCCCGGCCGCTCAGCGCGGCCCGCTGCTCGACGCCGAACCGGTGCTGCTCGTCCACCACGACCATGCCCAGGTCGGCGAACTCCACCCGGTCCTGGATCAGCGCGTGCGTGCCGACCACGATCCCGGCCTCGCCGGTCACGATCTCCAGCAGCGCCCGCTTCCGCGCCGCCGCGCCCATGGACCCGGTCAGCAGCGTCACCCGCGTCGCGTGCTCGGCGGCACCCAGCTCGCCCGCCTGCCCGAGGTCGCCCAGCAGCTCCCGCAGCGAGCGCGCGTGCTGCGCGGCCAGCACCTCGGTGGGCGCGAGCATCGCCGCCTGCCGCCCGGCGTCCACGACCTGGAGCATCGCCCGCAGGGCCACCATGGTGTTGTGCGTCACGACGAAGTGGTCGGTGACGTAGAGCCGGTCTCGGTGCGCGATGGAGAGGCACTGCACGGGCTTGCGCCCCACGCGCTCGACCCGGCGGATCACCCGGACCGGCTCGGCCGGCCGCGCGGAACCGGCCTTGTCCGGCACCCGGAACGGCGGGAAGCCGCCGGGCAGGCGCACCTCGACGACCGAGGAGCCGCCGGGCAAGCCCACCTCGCCCGAGGAGCCAGCGGGCAGGCGACCCTCGCCCGAGGAGCCGGCGGGCAAGCGCAACTCGCCCGAGGAGCCGGCCAGGACCCGGCCGGTGCCGCCCAGCGACTCCGCGAGCCACCCCACCTGCCCGACGAGCCGCGCCGAGGGCGACCGGAACACCACCTCTCCCCCGACCACCTCGCCGGCGGCGTCCAGCAGCCCCTGCAACAGCGCGTGCCGGTCCTTCACCGGGGCCACGAGGTACGCCTCGGGCACGCCCCCGCCGGGGAGCGAGGCACCGAGCCGGTACGGGTCCTCGGGACGGTCCTCGAAGCGGTCCAGCTCCGGCGCGACGACGGTCGGCAGGCGCCACTCGACCTCGTCGGACAGGCCGTCGCGGATCTCGCGCAGGGTCAGCACCTCGCGCCGTCCCGCGCGGTCCACCGCCCACAGGTGCTCCAGGTCGCACTCGACGCCCGTGCCGTCGGACAGGACCAGTCGGTAGACGTCGCGCTCGCCCTGCGGGAACACCCCGGTGACCACGGTGACCTCGCCGTCGGCGGCGATCACCTCGTCACCGGGCTCGATCTCGCCCATCGGCCGGAACCCGGTCGGGGTGAGCACGCCCGCGTCCAGCGGCTGCGCCTTGCCCGAGCCGACCTCCCCCTGGAGCAGCCGGTTCATCGGGTGCTCGCCGGACAGGTCGGCGGCGATCCGCTCCCCCACCTCGCGCTGCCCGGCGGTCAGCTCGAACGGCAGCCGGTCGTCGAACGCGTCGCGCACCCGGCCGGTGCGGGGCGGGCAGGCGGGGGCCGGGCGGGCGTTGGACGACCGCCGCCGCTGCGCCAGGGCCAGCTGGACGGCCATCGCCTCGTCCCACTTCAACCGCTCCTGCGCCACCGCGATCGCGGCCCAGCCGTCGGGGCGGTGGACGTCCCGCAGCGCCTTCTCCAGCGGCACCAGCCCGCGCTCCTGCCGCAGCGCGGCGGGCAGCGGGTCCTCGGCCACGCCGTCCCACAGGGCCAGGACCTGCTCGACGCAGTTGGACACGTGCCACGACTGGATGCCCTGCGCGGCCGGGTAGACGGGGATGAACGCGCCCGCGAACCTGGCCGCGTCGCCCTCGAACCCGTCGAGCACCTGGTAGTCGGGGTGGGCCAGCTGGAGCTTGCCGTTGAACATGCCGACCTTGCCCGCGAACATCGCCTCGCGGCCGGGCAGCAGCTCGCGCTCGACCTTGCGGGAGCCGCGGCCGAAGAACACCAGGTGCAGGTCGCTCGACCCGTCGGTGATGACGGCTTCGAGCAGCTCGCCGCTGCGCGACTTCATCCGCCGCTGGCGCGCGCTCTTCACCCGCGCCTGCACGGTCACGTGCTCACCGAGCTCCAGGCCCTTGATCTCGGTGAGCTTGCCGCGCTCGTCGTACCGGCGCGGGTAGTGGCGCAGCAGGTCACCGACCGTGCGCAGGCCCAGGCCGGACCCCAGCGCGTCGGCGCTCTTCTTGCCGAGCACCGGTTCCAGCTCGTCGTCGAAGGTCGTCATCCCGGCCCATCCAACTACTCGACACCGACAACCAGGATCGCGTCCGGCTGCCCGCCCGCGTAGGCGGCCAGCTCCACCTCGGGGTGGGCGACGCGGAGGTGATCCTCCAGCACGCGCCCGATCCCGCTCGGGGCACCCCGGCCGAGCAGCACGGTGACCAGCTCACCGCCGCTGGCGAGCATCCGGTCCACCAGCCGGCACGCCAGCGCGCCCACGTCGGCGGAACCGGGCTCGATCAGCACGACCTCGCCGTCGACCATGCCGAGCAGGTCGCCGGGCGAGCAGCGGCCGACCCAGGTGATGGCCTCCCGGCCGGACACCGCGACCTCGCCGCGCCGGGTCGCGGCGGCGGCCTCGGCCATGGCCACCACGTCGTCGCCCGCCCGCCGGGACGGCGAGTGCACGGCGAGCGCGGCCAGCGCCTGCACCGGCGAGAACGTCGGCACCACGACCACGTCCTGACCGGCGGCGCACGCCTGCGCCACGGCGTCGTCCAGCGGCTCGCGCAGCTCCGGGCCGCCGGGCAGCACGGTCACGTGCCGGGCCCGCGTGCCGGTCAGCACGGCGAGCACGTCGGCCGCGGTCACCGGTTCGCCGGTGTCGAGCACCACCGCGCCCTCGGAGCGGAACAGCTCCACCGCGCCGGGGCCGTCGACCAGCACCACCACCGCCCGCTCGCGGGTGAACCGGGACGCCTGGGCCTCGACCTGGTCGGCGAACCTGGCCACCGTGATCCGGTGGGGGCGGCCCGCCTCGACGCCGGCCTCCACCGCCGCGCCGATGTCGTTGCAGTGGACGTGCACGGTCCACAGGCCCGCGCCGTCGCCCACGACCGACACGCAGTCGCCCAGCGCGCCCAGCGCGGCCTTCAGGCGCTCGGCCCCGGGGTCCCCGGCCACGCCGTCGAGCAGGTACATGACCTCGTACTCGAACTCCGGCGACCCGGCCTCGCGCGCGGTGGTCAGCGCGTCGCGGGGCACCGGCGGCCCGGCGGGCGCGGGCGCCACCGCCTGCCCGGTGATCACCGCGGCCAGCGCGTCCAGCAGCACCACCAGGCCCCGCCCGCCCGCGTCGACCACCCCGGCGCGGGCCAGCGCGGCCAGCTGGCGCGGGGTGTCGGCCAGCGCGTCGGCGCCGGGGCCGGGCGGCGCGGGCCCC